>JAQUZV010000340.1 GCA_028691155.1 Victivallales bacterium | reverse complement strand
CCCGCCACCAAAGCCGCCGCCGAAAAACTGGCGCTCCATGATGATGACCGCAATCTGGCAGTGGCCGCGTTGCGGCCGCATCTGATCTGGGGTCCCCGCGACCCGCATTTGCTGCCGCGGGTGGTGGCGGCGGCACGCGCCGGACGGCTGGCCATCGTGGGGGACGGCCATAACCGGGTTGACCTTACTTATGCGGCCAATGCCGCCCGCGCGCATGTTCTGGCGGCGGAATATCTGGCCGAACATCCCGGGGTGCGGAAGACTTATTTTATCAGTGACGACGCCCCGGTGGAGTTGTGGGACTGGAGCAACCGGATGCTGGCCCGGCTGGGAATAGCGCCGGTAACCCGGCGAATCCCCTACCGATTGGCTTATGGGTTGGGAGCGGTGCTGGAGGCGGTTTACCGACTGATGCCGCGTCTTGGAGAGCCGCCGATGACGCGCTTTGTCGCGGGCCAACTGGCTTTTTCGCACTATTTCGACATCGGTGCGGCCCGGCGCGATCTGGGATACCGACCGGTCATTCCCCCCGAAACCGCGCTGGAACGCACCGCGGCCTGGCTGAAAGAAGCAGGGATATAGAACAATCATGTTATCGCGACGGCTGGTTATAACGGTGGCGGCAACGTTGATGCTGCTCGCCGGAGGATGCGGGAAAAATCCTTCCGCCGCTCCGGGACGGGTGATGTATCTCAGCGCCGGAGATAAAATCAAAACCATCGATCCGGCGCAGGCGGTCGATCTGCTCAGCCAATATGTGGTGGCCTCGTTTTACGATACGTTGCTGCAATATAATTATGCCGCGCGACCGTACCGGCTGGAACCGTCGATGCTGGCCAAAATGCCGGAAATCAGTCCCGATTTGCGTTCTTACCGGCTGACCTTGCGCAATGATCTCTATTTTGTGCCGGATCGTTGTTTCGGCACCGCGGATCGGGAACAGCGACGGGTTACCGCCCGCGATGTGGCCTATTCCATCATGCGGATTGCCGACAGTCGCCGCCACAGTCCGGTCTTCTGGATGTTCCGGGATAAAATCAAGGGTTTGGATGAATTCCGGCGCCGGACGGAGACGGTGGCGGCGGACGATACTTCCGTATACGATCAACCCTGCGAGGGGCTGGAAATTGTCGATGCCCTGACCCTGATACTGCATCTCAAGGCCCCGGCCCCCCGGCTGAGTTATGCGTTGGCCCTGCCGACCGCCGGGATTGTCAGCCGCCGGGCGGTGGAATATTACGGCGAGGATTTTGCGGAACATCCGGTCGGTTCCGGACCGTTTATCATGCGGGATTTCATTCGGGACTATCGGATTATTCTGGATCGCAATCCCGATTACCGCTTCGAGACATATCATCTGGCGCAGAACCCCGCCGACCGGACCCGACCGTTGCCGCTGAGCGACCGAATTGTCTGTTATCTGGTCAAGCAGCCGCTGGCGTCATGGTTGATGTTTTTACAGGGAGAGCTGGACTTGAGCGCATTGAACAAAGACAATTTCGATGCGGTGGTGGGAGAAGATCATCAACTGGTCAAGGCACTGACCAGTCGCGGCATCCACATGGTCCGGATTCCGGAATTCGAAGTCCGTTATATCGGCTTCAACTTTGCCGATCCCGTTCTGGGCGGCAATCACCATCTGCGTCGGGCGCTCAGTCTGGCCTACGACGCCGGGCTGCGGGAAAAGTATTTCAATTATCAGATCGACCGGGCGGAAAGCATTATCCCCGCCGGCGTGGCCGGACATGATCCCGGTTATCGCAATCCCTGGGGACGGCACGATTTGGCGCTGGCGCGGGAATATCTGACGCGGGCGGGATATCCGAACGGAATCGATCCCGGAACCGGACGGCCGCTGGAACTCAAGTTCGATCTCGGCGGAACCGGAGCGGCGCATCGTCAGTTGGCGGAACTGATGGTGGAAGATATGAAAAAAATCGGGATTGTCATTAAACCGATGCTCAATAACCGACCGGCATTTTTCGAGAAGCTGCGTAAAGGACAATGCCAGCTGTTTCGGGTGTCATGGGTGGGAGATTATCCCGATGCGGAAAATTTTCTCCAGCTTTTTTACGGTCCGAACGCCGGCAGCTGCAACCGGGCGTTTTACCGCGATGCCGCGTTTGACCGGATGTACGAGCAGGTCCGCGACATGATCGACTCTCCCGGGCGGACGGAAAAATATCGCCGCATGGCGGCCTATATCAATGACCAAAATGTCTGGATTCTGGAGGGATACCCGATCGGATTTCAATTGACCCATTCCTGGCTCCAGAACTACCGGGCGCACAATTTTCCGTTCAACCGCTGGAAATATCTGACCGTCGATCCGGCGGCGCGCCGGGCGGCGCGCCGGGCATTCCGTCCGTTGGAAATGCACGAACTGCGACGGTAACATGGCGTTGCACCAATCGTGATTTCCGGTGGCATGGGATTTCCCCGGTCTCGTTTTCCTTCTTCCACCGGCAAAAAACATTGAAAACATTTGGTTTCCGGGGCGGATGACTTACACGGCAAACGGGTAAATTCCCGTTTGCCGTCACTTTCCCCAGATGAATTATTGCTTTGAATGCATCCGGGCGGCATGGTCCATGATGAACTTAATGCCGTTTTTATAGGTAGTACGGGGAATACTGTGGGGAGTACGGATATCGTTGACCATCACCTTGCATTTATCGGGATTCCGGGGGATATTGTTATAAGCGGCGTAGACCGATGTCGGCGGGCAGGTCCGGTCGA
>JAQUZV010000339.1 GCA_028691155.1 Victivallales bacterium | reverse complement strand
CTCCGCCTGACCGCCGGAGCACCCGTCCCGATCCCGGCCCCGGCGGGAATCCAGGCGGAACCGCCCCCGGAAGGACACTGGAACATGAATTACGCCGCCCTGGCCATGCACCGGCGTCGCAACTGGCTGGCAACCGTCTGCGGGCACAGTCGTTATCTCCGCCGCGGGCTGTCATGCAACAACGGCAATTTGTTCGGACGCTATATCACCTTCGGCCAGTTGGAAATCCTGCCGCAATCCGACGAATTGAAATGTTTCCGGCACGACGGCTGGGACTGGAATCGCTGGCCCGGCATTACCGCGCCGGTCAAACCCCTCAAACTGCTGAGCGAGGAGGTCCGCAACCTCGACGAAAACAGCGGTTTCGAAGAAATGCTGCTTTCGACCGAAGCATTCGCCGGCGGCATCAACCTCAACCACCGCAACGGCATTTTCGGCATGATCCTGCACGGACATCCCAAATACGAGAAAAATTTCCGGGCCCGTAAATCCTGGTTTTTTCTGGACAACCTTATCGTTTGCCTCGGTTCCGGCATCTATTCGGAAGATACCCAGAACCCGGTTCACACCACGCTGTTCCAAACCCCTCTCGCGGAAAACGACAACGGCCCCTTTTCCGCGCCGGACCTGTGCGGGTACAATTTCAACGCGGCCCGGATCGACAGTTGCGGCACGCCATCCACCTGGATTTCCGATTCGGTCGGTAACAGTTACTATCTGCCCACCGGAGAATTCTCCATCACGTTCGGCGAACAGGTTTCGCCGGCCCAACACGACGGCAGCTACACCGCGGGACGTTTCGCCTGCGCCTGGCTCGACCACGGCATCGCGCCGGAACACGGCGATTACGCCTATGCCGTCCTGCCGCAATGCAAGGATGAAACGCCGGAATTCGTCGCCGCGATGAAAGGCGACACCCCGCCCTATGTCATCCTGCGACGCGACGACAATGCCCATATCGTCCGCTACCCCGGCGACAATCTGACCGGATACGTCATGTTCCGCAGCGGCAGCGTCGATGTTCCCGGCCCGGTCGTTGCCGTGGACACGCCCTGCCTGGTCATGGCGCAAACCATCGGCCGGACGCTGAAGCTCAGCGTCGGCAATCCCGACCTGCGGTTGTACGAAGGCGACGACAAGGATCAGTACGACGCCGACGGCAATCAGGTGGAAGTCAGTCTTTATTCCCGCCTGTGGGCCGCCAACTCCAGCCGACCGGCACCGCTCCGGCTTCGCCTCCTCCGCCGCTGGGAACTGCGGGCGGGAAACGGGTGCCATCTGGTGGAGAGCAACGACCACGAAACCATTCTGGAGTTCATTTGCCACGACGGCCTGACGTTCCAGGCGGAACTGACCCGCTGAGGAACCCCGGCCGCGGTCGTCGCGGCGAGGATAACCCGGAGCGATACGTTGACAAATATTATATGTTTTGATTTTTTTTACTCTCCATGTTGCATAAACAGACAAATCTATTTATAATTATATAATATGGATATTCGAAGCGCAGCCGTGTCAGTCCACTGGAATGGGGGGGCCTTGCCATACCGATGGATTGATGTTTCACTAACAACGGCATGATGTTTTTTCACCGCATAAAACGGGTAAGGCGATGAAAAATATTATTATTTTCCGTAATATATTGTGGTTGATCATTATTCTCTTCCTTTCCGTAGTCATTATTACCGGAATGTCGTTGACGCTGATTTACCGGGATAACCGCCGCAATGTCAAAGCCATGCTCGATGATACGCTGCAACTGGAAAAATCCATGCTCATCGGCCTGTCCCGTTTTCATGATCTCGATGAACAGCGTTTAATCGAGCACCTCAAGTCATACCATTCGCGCCGGCACAGCATCTGGAAAAGCGGCGAGTTCGTTATTGCCAAAAAACAGGGCGACAAAATTGTTTTCCTCTATCACGAAGGAAAAAATCCCCTGCCGGAAGCAGACCGCATGATCCATGACCGGCAGTTGGCCCTGCCGATGCGGCTGGCGCTGGAGAAGAAGTCCGGATTCGTCGTCGGCAACGATTACCGCAACCATCAGGTCTTTGCCGGTTACACCTATATCGCCCCGCTACGTCTGGGCTTGGTCGCCAAAGTCGACACCCGGGAGATTATTGCGCCGTTTTATCATACCGCACGGCTTTCACTGCTGGTGGCCATACTGTGCATCATCATCGGTTCGTGGCTGTTTCTGAAAATCACCGGACCGCTGGTACGTGACCTGACCCGCAGTGAAAACCGTTTCCGGACATTGTTCGATTCCTCACCGGAATCGATCATCATCACCAACCGCAGCGGAGATATTATCGAGGTCAACCAGAGCGGACTGCAACAGCTCGCCTACTCCAACGGGGACATTATCGGACGGCCGCTGGACCGTCTCATTACCCCGGGACAACCGGTGCCGGAGCATACCGGCAAAGTCGTTAATTTCCAAACCGAATTCCACACCAGAGCCGGAACCGCCATCCCGGTGGAAATCAATTCCTCGCCGGTGGATTTCGACCACGAACATATGGCCATCCATATTGCCCGGGATATTTCCGAACGTCTCCAGGCCGAAGCGGATATCCGGGCCATGAACGCGGTGTTGGAGCGGCGGGTGGCGGAACGGACCCGGCAATTGCAGGTGGCCAATCAGGAGCTGGAATCCTTTGCCTATTCGGTCTCCCACGACCTGCGGGCCCCGCTGCGCGGCATCGACGGCTGGAGTTTGGCGCTGGAGGAAGACTACG
>JAQUZV010000338.1 GCA_028691155.1 Victivallales bacterium | reverse complement strand
CGGCGAAGGGATCGCCGAATTCAAGATTACGGTTCCGGCGCAACCGCCGCAAACGTTTTACACCCGCTTCGGCAACGTGTTCATTGCGCTGTGCGTGATCCTGTTTGCGTTTGCGGCATTCTGGGCTTTTGGCAACTGGCGGCGCAAAAAGTTGCGGCTTCGGGCCATTTTCGAAGCCTCGCCGGAATTTTCCGAATTGGTAGATATTTAATTCAATCGATAAATAGGTTGCCGGGGAGGTCGCCTCGCCGGCAACAGGGAAAAACAACATTTATGGCAGAGCAACGCAATACTTCCCGGATGGAAGATTGGTCCCTGGATGAACTGGTGCGGCGGATCGAATATCACAACCGCCGCTATTGGGAATTGGGCGAACCGGAAATTTCCGACATTGAATACGATCGGTTGCTGCGCCGCCTGGCCGAACTGGATCCGCAACATCCCTTGCTCTCTCAGGTGCACGCCCCGACGGTCGCCGGCAACGGCAAAGTCCGCCATACCGCGCCCATGTTGTCCCTGGACAAGGCCTATTCGTTGGAAGAGGTTGTCGCCTGGGCGGACAAATATGTCCGTAACGGCGATGAATTACTGCTGATTCAACCCAAGTACGACGGTATTTCCGCCAACTTTGCGGCCGGAATCCTGGCCACCCGCGGCGACGGTGTAGAGGGCGAAAACATCAGCGACAAACTGCCGCTGATCGAACTGGAAACTCCCGGTTACCGGGGCCCGGTCGACCGTCCGGTCCGCGGCGAAATCGTTATTCGCGACGATGTCTTCCGGGAGAAGTACCGCCATATCGTCAAGAAAGACGGCAAACCCTATAAAAACCCCCGCAATGCCGTGGCCGGCATCATGGGGTTGAAAGAAATCGCCGAGCTCCGGCATCAGATCGAACATTACCACGCCTGGTTGACGCTGATCGATTACGAACTGATCTCTTATCCGGTTCCACACCGGGAATTGCGGTCACGCTGGCAGGATATCGTTACCGCCATCGAAGCCTTGCCTTACCCCATGGACGGCATTGTGATCAAGCTGGCGGACCGGGAATATGCCCGCTCGCTGGGATATACCGCGCATCATCCTCGCGGTCAAATTGCGTTTAAATTCACCAATCTTCGTCAAACCAGCCGGCTGCTGGAGGTGAATTGGAGTTTCGGCAAAAACTGTCTGACCCCGGTGGCGGTCATCGAGCCGGTGGATATCGGCGGGATTACCATTCGCCACGCGTCGCTGCACAATCTTCAGAATATTATCAGCAAGGACATTCATCTCGGCGATCGCATCGAGGTGGAACGCGCCGGCGATGTCATTCCGTATATCGTGAAGGCCGAACCGGACGATCCCGAGCAGCGTGGGGACAGTCCGATCATCACCCAATGTCCCTGCTGCCACAGCATTCTAGTTCAGGACGGGCCGGAACTCTGCTGCAAGAATCCGGATTGCTTCGAAACCCTGGTGCAGCGTCTGACCGCCGCCGTCCGCAATATCGGCATCGAACGTCTCGGCGAACCCAACATCCGCCGCATGATGCAGCAGCTCGGGGTCAGAACGCTGAAAGATATTTTCCATCTGACGGCCCGCGATATTCTCCAACTGGAAGGTTTCAAAGAAAAATCGGCCGCCAATCTGCTCCGGGAAATTGCCGCGGCTTCCAAAGTCAACGATTACCAGTTGCTGGCGGCGTTGAACATTCCAGGCCTCGGTCCCAACATTGCCAAATTGCTGCTGACCGAATTCACGCTGGCGGAACTGCGAACCAAAACCGAAGCCGAATTGTCCGGCCTGTACGGCATCGGTCCGGAACGGGCCCGGGCGCTGGTCGGGGAATTGCAGGCACAAAGCGATTTCATTGATGAAATGCTAGCCTGCGTTCAGATGCTTCCAACCCGGGGTGATGCGACGGCGGCAGTGCGTCCGACAATCTGTTTTACCGGCAAAATGCCGGAAAAACGCAGTTATTATGAAGACCTGGCCCGACAGTACGGCTATGAACCGTCCGATCACGTTACCGGGGAACTGTCGCTGCTGGTGGCGGTCGATCCCGCCGATCAAAGCAGCAAGTTGGTCAAAGCCCGCAAGGCCGGAATTGAAATTATCGCGCTGGAGCGTTGGCTGGAGCGTGAAAAAGAGAAAGGGGCGCCAATCGACGCCTCTACGTCCGTGCCGTCTTCCAAAGGCGAGGATTCGGAACCTCGGGCCGCAACCATGCAGCAGGAAGCGTTTGACTTTGGAAAATAGGAAACCGCCGGCAGATCGGAACTTGGAAATGGTGCTTTGTCAGTTCTTGATTTTATAGGATTTCGACCAAAATTAAAACCTGGTCTGCAATTGAAGCAGACCGAATTTCAACCTCTTGGGAGACTGGATATGATGATGAAAAAAGTGATGGCCGGATTAATTATTCTCGGTTGCAGTGTGGCGTCCGTCATGGCCGCCAAATTGGATATTGTCGAAGGCCGGTATGGTTACGGAAAAAAGTCGGTGGATGTAACCGCGAGGGTCAAAACGGTTAAAGTCGGTCCGAACTGTTTCGGTATTCTGGCGTCGAACATTCTGACCAACGGCGTCGACCCGGCCCCCGACAAACCCAAAGTTCTGGTGCTGAAATACAAAGACGGTGACAAGGAAAAAACCCTCGTCATCAAGGAAAAGACGTTCGGTTATGTTCTGATCGGAGCCGAACCGTCCTGGGATTTCAAGCTGCTGTGCGCCTTTTACGGCGGCCAGGATCAGTGGCGTGACGCCACCCCCATTGCCGACAACCTG
>JAQUZV010000337.1 GCA_028691155.1 Victivallales bacterium | reverse complement strand
CCCAGCGCTACCTGGCACAACTCAATCAAGGCGATCAGGCCGGTAAACTGGAGCTGACCATAGCCTATATCGGCGCCTGCCCGCTGGATAAACATTTAAAACTGGCACTGCGGCATGAACTCGATCCCAAGGACCCCAAAGGCAATCCCTATATCTTCGGCAAGGAGCGCAAAAGCCTTAAGGAACTCCTGCTGTCCGAACCCTGGGATTATATCACCATTCAGCAGGCCAGCCTGAAGACACCGGATATCAGCACCTACCGCCCCTGGGCGCAAAAACTCTGTGATTACGTCCGCAAATATCGCCCGGACAGCAAGATACTGGTTCATGAAACATGGTCTTACCGCAGTGATGCGCCGCTGTACCGCGATGGGAAAACCGATACCCATAAAATGTATCGGCAACTGCATGACGCCTATCTGACCATCGCCAGGGAACTGGGCGATCTGCCGGTTATTCCGGTGGGGACGGCATTCGATCAGGCCCGGCAGCGTCCGGACTGGCAGTACCGGCCCGATACCGATTTCGACTTTGCCCAGGCCACGGAGCCGCAACTGCCGCGGCAGGATCATTCCCTCAACGTCGGCTGGCACTGGGGAAAAGACCGCAGCGGCAAGAAAGTGCTCCGCAACGATGCGCGGCATGCCAATGCCGCCGGTTGTTTGTTGGCCGGCATGGTCTGGAGGGAAATTATCCTGGGAGCGGATGCCCGAAAAAATACTTTCGTCCCCGAAGGGATGACTCCAGCCGACGCGGTTATTTTGCGCGATGTGGCCCATAACGTCGCGGCGGAATATCGCCGTTAATCGGCACTCTTCCATTAAAAAAACCGGGGATTTCATCGCTTTAACGGTGAAATCCCCGGTTGGTTATTGCCGATCTTGGCCTAAACTTCGCCGGCAACTTCGGTCTTATGGAACAGGCCGCTGGTCCATTCCTTTTCCGAAAACGCATCGACCCTGGTAAACCCGATCGCGGTAAAGGCCGCGGTCAACGCGGGAAATTCTTCGTTGAGAATCCCGGCCAAAATCAGATTGCCGCCGGGTTTGACGAAAGAACCGATCACCTCGCGATAACGGATCAGCACCTGACCCAGGATATTGGCGGCCACCAGATCGTAAGGTTCGGTCATCACTGCGGCAAAGCCGTCGAGATCGGCGGTGCGCAAGTGAACGGAACCGGACGGTAAATGGTTGAAAGCCAGATTTTCCGTCGCCACCCGCACCGCATCGGGATCGATATCGAAAGCGTCGACAGGGTCATAGCCCAACTTGAACGCGGCCAGCGACAGAATGCCCGAGCCGCATCCCGCATCGAGAAAACGCTGCGGCGAACCGTCGGCCAAACGGTCGATCATTTTCAGACAATAGGCGGTAGTGGCATGCTGCCCGGTGCCGAAGCTCATCCCGGGATCGATTTCCACCACCACCTGATCGGGACGGGCATGGTATTCGCGCCACGACGGCTTGATCACCAGTCGCGACGAAATTTCAATCACGTGAAAATATTTCTTCCAGACCTCGCTCCAGTCCTCTTTCTTCAGTTCGAAGGTGGCGACTTCGGTAATCCGCAACCCCATATCGCGAAATTCGGGCAGTCGCGCGGTAAAATCGGCGCAACAGGCCGCCGCATCTTCCGCCGAGTCGCAATAGATGGTATGATAGGAAGTCTGTTCCTTTTTATCCTCGTAACTGCTGAACTGCCATTCCCCGGCACAAAGGAGCTCGGGAAAGAGGGCCGGATTGGTCGAATGATCGACAATCTTGCAACAATAAATAACATCCTGCATGGGTAAAACCTGTCCTGCCGGTCGCCGCCGGAGCAAAGCGTTCCGGGCGACCGTCATAGTTCAATTTTATTTTTTATTCTGAATTTTGGTCCAGGAATCTTTCAGCGAAACGGTCAGATTGAACACCGGCAAATCCGGCGTCGAATCCGGGTCGAGACAATAGTATCCCTGCCGTTCGAACTGACAGGTATAGCCGGGAGCGGCACCGGCCACGCTCGGTTCGAGATAAACCTCCTTAACGCTCAACGACGCGGGGTTGAGCTGCGCCTTCCAGTCCACCTCCTTGTCCATGCCGGGTATTTCCACG
Organism: Victivallales bacterium; assembly: GCA_028691155.1. GTDB lineage: Bacteria > Verrucomicrobiota > Lentisphaeria > Victivallales > SZUA-371 > SZUA-371. The sequence continues at coordinate 682 of JAQUZV010000337.1, read as the reverse complement.
TTGAACAAACGGTCGTAAATCCGGGCTTCGCCCCGAATCGCCTGCGACGCGGACACCCAATGGATCGTCCCTTTGACCTTGCGCCCGTCCGGAGCGGAGCCGCCGCGGGTGGCCGGATCATAGGTACAGCGCAGTTCGACGATCTCACCGGCACTGTCCTTGACGACCTCCCGGCAACGGATGAAATACCCCCAGCGCAACCGGACTTCGCGTTCTGGCGCCAACCGGAAGAACTTCTTGGGCGGTTCTTCCATGAAGTCGTTGCGGTCAATATAAATTTCCCGGGTAAACGGCAATTTGCGGCTGCCCATGGTCGGCTCTTCGGGATTGATCACTCCTTCCAATTCTTCCACCTCGCCGGCGGGGAAATTCTCGATCACGACCTTCAGCGGATTCATCACCGCCATAATCCGCGGTGCCGTCCGGTTGAGATCCTCGCGGACGCAATGTTCGAGCAGGGCAATATCCGTCAGACTGTTATATTTGGTTACGCCGATGGTTTCGCAGAAATTGCGGATGGCCGCCGGAGTGTAACCGCGGCGACGCAACCCGCAGATGGTCGGCATGCGGGGATCGTCCCAGCCGTTCACCAGACCGGTCTTCACCAGTTCCAACAGCTTGCGTTTGCTCATCACCGTATAGGACAGATTGAGCCGGGCGAATTCGATCTGCTGCGGATAGC
>JAQUZV010000336.1 GCA_028691155.1 Victivallales bacterium | reverse complement strand
GCAATGCCGAAGGTAAAGGAAACCAGGATGGGTCCGGTGATATTCGGCAGTAAATGGAAAAGCAATATCCGCCAGGTTGGTATTCCCAACGTGGCACAACTTTGAATGTGCGGCAGATTCCGCAACTTGAGCACTTCCCCGCGCGCCAGCCGACACAATCCGGTCCAGCCGGTTAGTCCGAGAACCCCGATGACAATCAGAATGGACTGTTTGAAGCCCCGGTCCATGAACAGCGACATTAAAATCAGCAGCAACAGAAAGGTGGGAAAACAAATGATGATCTCCACCACACGCATCATGAAAATATCGACCCAGCCGCCTTCATAGCCGCTCCACATGCCCAACAGTACCCCGACGGCAATGGCCAGTCCGGTGGCCATGACCCCGACGGCCAGCGAAACCCGGGACCCGTAAATCATCCGGGACAGCACATCTCTTCCCACCTGATCCGTGCCCAACCAATGCTGCCGGGAACTTTTCTGATACGGCGCCGCGACCTGTTCGAACGGGCCATAGGGAATCGGAGCAAAAATGGCCCGGTTTCCTTCCGGCAGCGAGGAAACGATCTGACGCCAGTCGGTTTTGTCCATCCGGTTCCGGGTCAGGGCAAAAGGCAAGAGCAACAACAACGCCAGGACGGTCAGCACCGCGGCGCGACGCCGGGGCGACCGGATGATGCGTCGGCAGCACCACCACAGCGGCAGGAGCAGCAACAGATAGTTGCAGCATTGCTCCACCAGAAATTCACTGCTGTCCGGGGCAAAGAAAAAGTGCAGAAAGGGAACACTCCAGTGTCCGTCACGGTATAACAGCAACGGCCGGCCGTTGGCCAACACCGGAGCGGCCAGCGCCTGCAACAACAACAGAACCACCACCACCAGACCGGATACCGCCAGGGGATCGTGACGGAATTTTCGCCATCCGGTGGGTCTCGGATGTTGTCGCGACGTGGCCGCCGCGGCTGTAGCGGTACGGGGGCTCATAGGCAGCCGCACTCCCGGAGCCGTTGCAGTTCCTGCCATAAATTGGGGGTGAAGCGGGACCGGTTTTCCGGTTGCCGCAGCTCTTCCGCCGACCAGTACCGCAGTGCTTCGATCTCTTCCGGAGGAAAGATCAGCGGCCCGACATAAGTGACGCCGAACACCCTGGTGTTTTCCGACTCCACTTCATTGCGGATTCGGGCATCGAAAAGGAAGAACAACGGCAGGTCGGGAGAAAGTCCCAACTCTTCGTGCATTTCCCGGCGCGCGGCCGCTTCGAAATCCTCCCCGACATCCAGATGGCCGCCGACCGCCGTATCCCATTTCCCCGGTTGGATATCCTTGGTCGCCGCCCGTTTTTGCAACAGAATCCGGCCGTCGGGATGAAACACCACCACATGGCTGGTCCGGTGCAGCAATTTCGGATTGCCGTGGCATTCCGCCCGCCGCGCCGTTCCGATGACCCGGTTGTGCTCATCGACGATTTCAAAGAGTTCATCGGCGGCATAATTCATTTTTCGTTCGCATCTCCGTCGGTTTTCTTTTTGCGCGGCGTCCATTTCCGCGTCGGTGCGGCTTTGGGCACCGGAAGGGGTTCCCCGGTTGCGGCGGCGGGTTTCTCTTCCGCCGTAATGGCAGTACCATCTTTTTCCGGGAAGAACAGGATCTTATTATTGTCCAGACGGACGGCGATCCGGTCGGCACCCTTGAAGTAGCCTTTGAGAATTTCTTCGGCCATGGCGTCTTCCAGATATTGTTCGACGGCCCGCCGCAACGGTCGTGCTCCGAACTCCGGCTGATAACCTTTTTCGATCAGGAAATCCAGCACTTTATCTTCGATGTCCAGAGACATGCCCTTGAATGTCAGCCGCTGCCGGACTTTGTTCACTTCGAGGTTGACGATCTTGAGCAGATCATCGCGATTCAGCGCCCGGAAAATGATGACATCGTCAACCCGATTCAGAAATTCCGGCTTGAAGAATTGCCGGGCGGCGCTCAACAATTTTTCCTTGAGTTTGTCGGCGGCGTCGCTTTTGCCGCCACTGAAGCCGAGGCTGCTGTTTTTGACCAGTTGTTCCGCGCCGATATTGCTGGTCATGATGATGATGGTGTTGCGAAAATCGATGCGGCGCCCCATGGCGTCGGTCAGTTTGCCCTCTTCCAGAATCTGAAGCAGCATATGGGTTACGTCGGGGTGCGCCTTTTCGATTTCGTCAAACAGCACCACCGAATAGGGGTGACGGCGGACGCGTTCGGTCAGCTCGCCGCCTTCGCCATGACCGATGTATCCCGGCGGGGAACCGACGAGACGGCTGACGTTGAATTTTTCCATGTATTCGGACATGTCCACCTGGATCAAGGCGTCGGCGCTGCCGAAAATAAATTCCGCCAGTGCTTTGGCCAGCAACGTCTTCCCCACTCCGGTCGGACCGAGAAAGATGAACGACCCGATCGGACGGTCCGGGTTTTTGAGATCGGCACGGGAACGGCGCAGGGCGCGGGAAACGATCGACACGGCATCTTCCTGCCCGACGACGGTTCCGGCCAGTTCCGCTTCCATACGCAACAGGCGTTCGCTTTCGCCCTCTTCCATCTGCTGGACCGGGATACCGGTGAATTTGGCGACAATTTCCGCCATGTCTTTTTCATTGATTTCCGCGGTCCTGGTCTGGGAATTTTCCTGCCAATGCAACCTGACTTCTTCGATTCTCTGTTTCAGCTTCCGTTCGGAATCGCGATATTGCGCCGCTTCCTCGAAGCGCTGCTCGCCGATGGCTTTTTCCTTGGCTTCCGTTTGCCGGGCCAGTTC
>JAQUZV010000335.1 GCA_028691155.1 Victivallales bacterium | reverse complement strand
CGCGGCCCTACCAGACTCATGTCGCCGACCAGCACATTGAACAACTGCGGCAGTTCGTCGATGCTGAACTTGCGGATGATGCGTCCGATCCGGGTCATGCGCGGGTCTTTCCTCATCTTGAAAATCACCCCGTCCGGCGATTCGTTCTGCTGTTGCAGCCGGGCTTTCAGCTTTTCCGCATCGATTCGCATGGAGCGGAATTTGACGAAATTGAAATGGCGGCCGTTTTTTCCCACCCGGATTTGAATAAAGAAGACCGGTCCTTTCGATTCCAGTTTGATCAACACGGCCACCGTGGCCAACAGCGGCATCAGCAGGATGATCATCAGCAGGGAAACCGTGATATCCATGGCCCGTTTGATAAAATAGGCCATCCGGATGGTGAAGTGCCAGAAAAACAGTTTAACCCCGATATAGCGGTTACCGGAACTGCCGCGTTCGATCAGCATTTCCATTAATTCCCGGTTGACATGTTTTTTGTCCGGTTTCATAGCTCCCTACTCACAAAATGTTGACGTTTCCAGCGGATAAACCGCCACAAAAACAGGGGATTGCCGATGACGTAACGATAGAACATCCGTCCGGGCTCCATCATCAGCCGGAAGAACCATTCCAGACCGACTTCCCGCATCCATTGGGGGGCGCGGCGGATATTGCCCGAATAAAAGTCGAACAGGCCGCCGACGCCGATGATGATTGGACACGTCAAACGGTTGAAATGTTCGGTTATCCACAACTCCTGGCGCGGGACGCCGAATGCCACCAGCAGCAACGTCGGGGCGACGGCGTTGATAGCCGTCACGACGGCGTCACTTTCCCGGTCCGGGTCGAAATAACCGTGGCGGCACCCGGCGATTCGCAGTCCGGGATATGTTGCGGCCAGGACCTGGCGCATACGTTCGGCGATGCCCGGTTTGCCGCCCAGCAGATAAAGCGAATAACCCTGCTGCTGCGCCATCCGGCACAGAAACGGCAGCATGTCGGTGCCGTTGATGTTTTCGCGTAAGGGATTATGCATTATTTTGCAGGCCAGGTTGACGCCGATGCCGTCGGGGAAGATGCAGGCTTCCTGTTGCAGCACTTCCCGATAGCTGGAGTTGACCGTGGCCTGGTTGAAACAGTCGGCGTTGACGAAGAAGATGCGTTGTCGGCGTCCGGCGGCGATAAGTTCCCGGATCATGTCTATTGCTGCCGTCATGGTCAGATTGCGGAACTTTATGTCCATCAGCTCGATCTCCGGTTCATAGTGCCGTGATTCGACATGAAAAAACAACGCCGGAATCGATTTCAGCACCAGCAGCAGATCGGCCCGCAGGCTGTGCCGGTATTTGTATTCCTTCTCGACTTCCAGCCGTCCGCCATGAGCGATTCTGGCGCTGCTGCGCAAAAACCAGAGATTGAAAATACCCGGCTTTTCGTCATGCAGACAGGAGTCGCCGACCGTCCTGCCGGCGGGGTCGTAAGGTTTGATGCTCAGCCCGATCAGTTTGAGCCGCCCGATCAGCACATAAAAGAACAGGTCGGCGTTTTGCCATAAGTAATAATTCAGATTGAAGTAGGCCAGCTCCCGCGGTTCCCCGTCACGGCCGTAAATGGTACGGCGGCGGAAAATCTTCTGTCCGGTGACGATTCGGCGTCCGGTCAGCAGAATCAGCACCGGCAACGTGATCGTCAGGAACAGTCCCAGCGCCGCCAGCCATTCCAGCGCGGCGGTCAGGATCAGTCCGCCGGCCCGCAGGACGAGAAAGACGGTTTTGCGGCACCAGACCAAACTGTTGCGCCGGCGGCCGGAAGTCAGCCGCGCTTCCAATTTTTTCAGTTCAGGATTGGTTTTCATATAACTCCGCCAATACTGCGGCATGGTGGTCCCAATCGAAAATTTTAACCCGTTGCAAACCGCGCTCGATCATTTGTTGCCGCAGTTCCGGTTCCGTCAGAGCCCGAATGATGGCGGCGGCCATTCGTTCCGGCGATTCGGGGGGGAACGTCAGGACGGCGTCGCCGCCGATTTCCGCCAGTGACGAGGTATTGGAACAGACGGTCGGGGTTCCGCAGGCCATGGCCTCCGGTAACGACAAGCCGAAGCCTTCGAAAAGCGACGGAAACACGTAAAGCGCTGCGTGGCGGTACAGCGCGGGCATTTGCTCTTCCGGGACAAAGCCGATGAAATGAATCTCCTCCCGTGCCGGTGATTCGGCGGCGTAATCCAATACCGGTTCCGCCCCGGGCCAGACTTTACCGGCCAGCACCAGCGCGTATTGTTGCCGCAGTTCCCGCGGCAGCAGTTCGTAGGCCCGCAACAGATTGAGATGATTTTTCCCGGGATGTTCGATGCGCGAAATATAAAGCAGATAATGTTCCGGCAGGTTGTCCGGCAGCATCTCGGTCTCTCCCGGGGCGGCTTCGGGGCGAAAGTGCCGATGGTCGTAACCGTTGTAGATAACGGTAATTTTGTCCGCCGGCAGGTGCCAGCACTGGTGCAGATCGGTGGCCGTACTCTTGCTTACCGCCACGATACGGTCGGCCCGCCGGACGCACCACGGCAGGATGCGTTTGATGTAAAACATCCGGAACCAGTCGTATTTGGCGGGAATGTGGTATTGGGACAGGTCATGCACCACCGCCACCGTGAAGATCCGACAGAAGAGCAGTGCTCGCCGGTTGGCTGCGGGCAGCAGCACGCCGTCGTAGCGGCGGCGCCGCAGTTGCCACGGCAACAACAGCAGGTGCCACAGCATGTTGAGCACCGGTCGCCGCCATCTCCGGGGCACGGTCCGGTAATGAATATTCG
>JAQUZV010000334.1 GCA_028691155.1 Victivallales bacterium | reverse complement strand
GATATAATAATCACAACCGCAAATTTATCATGGAGATCGGCAATGACCACGGTTCCCCGTAACGAATATCCCCGGCCGCAATGGCGGCGCAATGACTGGCTCTGCCTCAACGGCGCATGGCAATTCGCCATCGACGCCGCCGATACCGGTTTGGAACGCGGACTGACGGAACAAGAATTCGCACAGCGCATCATGGTGCCCTTTTGTCCCGAAGCGTCACTGTCCGGCATCGGCCATACCGATTTCATGGCGGCGGTATGGTACCGCCGCACCGTCACCATTCCCGCCGCCTGGTCCGGACGGCGGGTAATGCTGCATTTTCAGGCCTGCGACTATGACACCACCGTCTGGGTCAACGGACACCGGCTCGGTTCGCATCGCGGCGGTTTCAGTCCGTTCAGTTTTGAAATCGACGCCGCCGTGGCCGCCCCCGGCGCCGCCGCCGTCATCGTCGTCCGCGCCCGCGACTACGGTTATCAGCACAAACCCGGCGGCAAGCAGCGCCTGGAACAATACGCCCCCGGCGGCTGCCATTATCCGCGTACCACCGGCATCTGGCAAAGCGTCTGGCTGGAACCGGTAGGCACGACCTATCTGCGGCGATCGCGAATCACCCCCGACGTCAACAGCGGCAGTTTTCTGATCGCCGCGCCGCTGGGCGGAAACCGCAGCGCCGGAATGACCATTCAGGTCACGTTGTCCGACCGCACCGGCCCCCTGGCCGTCGCTCAGGCCGCCGCCGGACAGGACTTCACCCCGACCCTGCTCCTGACCGTTCCGCCCGAACATAAGCAATTGTGGCAACCCGGCCGGCCGTATCTCTACGATCTGCACTTCGAACTGCGGGACGCCGCCGGGACATTGCTGGACGCCGTCGAATCCTACGCCGGGTTGCGCTCGGTCTCCTTCGACGGGAGCAAAGTTCTGATTAACGGGCAGCCCTTGTTTCAGCGTCAGGTCCTCGACCAGGGTTACTATCCGGACGGCATCATGACGGCCCCCTCCGACGCCGCGCTGGTCCGTGACATCGAACTGGCGCTGGCCGCCGGATTCAATACCGCCCGATTGCACCAAAAAGTGTTCGAAGAACGGTTCCTCTACCACGCCGACCGCCTCGGCTATCTGGTCTGGGGGGAATTCGGCGACTGGGGCGCGCACGGTCGCCAACCCGGCCCCGGCGGACATTTCCACGATCCCGACCCCTGGGACCATTTCGCCCCCAACGCCATGTTTCAGCAATGGCTGGAGGTGCTCGACCGCGATTTCAATCATCCCGCCATCATCGGCTGGTGCCCGCTCAACGAAACCTACCGCACCGGCTCCGACGACCGGATCGACTCGCTGGACGACCTGACCCGCGGTCTGTTTCTGGCCACCAAAGCCATGGACCTGACCCGTCCGGTACTGGACGTTTCCGGTTACTGTCACCGCGTGGCCGAAACCGACGTCTACGACAGTCACAATTACCAATCGGACCCGGAGCAACTGGCCCGGGATTACGCCGGACTCGGCACCGGCCAACCGTTCTTCCACAACGACGACAGTTTTCTGCAAACCCCTTACGCCGGTCAACCCTACTTCTGCAGCGAATTCGGCGGCATCAAATGGCAGCCCAACGCCACCGACGCCATGGACCGGTCGTGGGGCTATGGTCAAACGCCCACCACGGCAACGGAGTTCTACGAACGTTTCTCCGCGCTGTGCCGCGTCCTGCTGGCGCATCCTGCCATGTTCGGTTATTGCTACACCCAGCTGACCGACGTATTTCAGGAGCAAAACGGCATCTATAATTTCGACCGGACGGAAAAATTCGATATGGCCAGAATTCGGCAGGCCCAGGCCGGACCGGCCGCCTGCGAACAATAGCAAGGTAGGAGGTAAGGCCCAAGTCGTTTGCGAGAGGGAAAAACTTTTTGAGGAAAGGTCCTTTCCTTCTCGCGCTCTTCCTTTTCCCAACCTATTTGAGTAGCATTTCCCCAATTGGGAAAATGCGAACTGAAAAGTTGGAAACAAATATCCCTGCTTTCGCCGTCCCGAAATGTTACCGGTCAGGCGATGGCAATCCAGCCCAGCAGGACCAGAAAACTGGTTACGGCGGTCGGAATGCCGTAGCGGGCGAATTCCGCAAAGGAAATTTTCACCCCGAACTGCGCCGCCCCCTGCACCACGATGATATTGGCCATGCTGCCGATCAATAACAAATTGCCGGCAAAGGAATTGGACATGGCCAGCGCATAGCCGTTGACCGGATTGCTGAAATCGACCACCTTGACCAGCAGCATGACCGCCGCCGAATTGTTGATCAGATTACTCAGCACTCCGGACGCCAACGCCAGAAGATAGGAATTGTTGAGGTCGAATCCGGTCCGGCGCAACGCATCCACCCCTTCCCGCGCCAATCCGCGATCCGAAAACGCCCCGACCACCACAAACAAACTGATGAACAGCAGCAACAGTTGCCAGTCGATCCCCGACAGCACTTTCTTGCTCTGGAGCCGATGACTGCACAACAGCAATCCGGCCGCCGTCAGCGCCACCAGATAATGCGGCAACGGAGAGAAAAACAAGATGACGATAATCACGGTAATGCCGATCCCCTTGATGGTCCGCCAGCGGTCGAACGGCGTCGCATCCTCCGGCGGCACGGGGGTACGGTCGTCGGCCGGCAACCGGAAGTGACGCCGTCCCAACCAGCAGACCATCAGATAGGCCAGCGTCATGGCGGTAAAAACCGGCACCAGCGCCCACAGCAGATAAGCTCCGAAATGGAGTTGGGCAATCTGCCCGACCAACACG
>JAQUZV010000333.1 GCA_028691155.1 Victivallales bacterium | reverse complement strand
GGGTCGAGACCGGGAATCTCCCGGCCTTCCTTGCCGGTCAGAAACCGACTCCACGGATTGAGTTTCGACGGATAAAAGGCATCGTTCAACGGACGGATCTGGAAGAAAACGGCATTGATGTTCATCTGCTGCAATCGCGTCAGCAGCGTGAGATATTCCTGACGGAAGTCTCCGGCATTATCGTGTTGGGCAAAGTCGATGTTTTCTACCGTCGCCACCCAGACGCCGCGCAGTTCCCGGGCTTTGGCCTGGTAGGAAACGGGGATCATTACCGGGGCGTCGGACAACCGGCCGGCGTAATGCACATTTTTCCCGGCGCTGTTTTTAAGTGGGACGAGTTGTGGCGCCGCTCCGGCGCGGCAACTCAACGCGGTTGCTGCCAGGGTCAACAGCGGCAGCAAATGTTTTTGCCATGTCTTCATTAACGGGACCCTTCCTGGTTTGAGGTTGGTAAGGCTAAAAACTCAAACGGCAGTCAATAATCTGCAATTGCGGCCGTTTGTCCTGATAATAATCGTTCAATTGCGGCGAAGCCAATATGTCCATCGTGTTGTTGCGGAATTCCGCCTGCTCGTGATTGAAGGCAATGAAGTCAATAGTTTGGTTGAAGCGGTCGGCCAGCACGCCGCGACAGTGTTTCTGTCCGATGGCAGAGGATTTGATGACTCTGACCCCGCTGAACAGATAGATGGGTTTGGAGTTGCAGTGACCGAACGGATGCAGCTGCTCCAGATATTCAAAAAAGCGGTGGTCCAGTTCATTGAATTCCACGCGTCCGTCATATCTGGTGATCTGCTTCAGGTCTTCCGTTGTCAGTTCCTTGCGGACATTCTCTTCCAGCAGGTCGTAAAACGGTTTGATGTTTTCTTCCGTCATGCCCAGTCCCACGGCCATGGGGTGACCGCCGAAGCGGGTGAGCAGCGGAGCGGCTTCCGAGAGCACTTTAACCAGGTTGAGCGTCCCGATGCTGCGGCCGGAACCATGGGCTTCCCCGCCCTGGATGGTCAGTACGATCGCCGGCCGGTTATAGTCCCGCGCCAGCCGTGAGGCCACGATGCCGATAACGCCCTGATGCCAGTCGTGACCGGCCACCAGGATGGAAAAACGATTGTCGATATCGATATTCTTTTCGATCTGTTCCTTGGCTTCCAGATAGATTTCCTGTTCCTTCTCCTGGCGCTGTGAATTGTAGTCCTCCAGCATGGTGGAGAAACGATAGGCTTCGACGATATTGTCGGCTTCCAGCAATTTGAGGGCGGTATTGGCGTCGCCCAGACGCCCGGCGGCATTGATGCGGGGCGCCAGCTTGAACGTGATGTCCGACGGTTTCAGCAAGGTTTTGATCCGGGAGGTTTCGATCAGTGCCCGAATGCCCGGCCGCAACTGCTTTTTTAACAGCTCGATTCCGTATTTGACCATAATCCGGTTTTCACCCAGCACCGGGACGATATCGGCAATGGTGCCGAGAGCCACGTAATCGAGGATGTCCTGTAGATTGGTGTTGAATCCGCCCAGATTGTGCATCCGGCCGTATTTGATGAAGGCATGGGACAACTTGAACGCGGTTCCGGCGCCGGAAAGCAGATGAAGGTCTTCCAGTTCCGGACAAATTTTGGGATTGACCAGGGCCAGGGCCCGGGGCAATTCCTCGCCCGGTTCGTGGTGATCGGTGATGATGACGTCGATACCCTTTCCCGCCGCGTAATCGACGGCGTCGATACTGGTAATGCCGCAATCGACGGTGACCAGGACCCGGCACGGTTTGCTGAAGTCGGCGATGGCTTTTTCCAGCGATTCCGGAGTGAATCCGTAGCCATCGTCGAAGCGGTGCGGGATGAAGGAATGAACATGACCGCCGTTTTTGCGCAGCACCCAGGCCAGCAGTGCGGTGGCGGTAACGCCGTCGGTATCGTAGTCGCCATGAATCAGGATATCTTCCTTGTTCAGGATGGCGTCCCACAATCTTTTGGCTGCGGTTTCAATTCCGGGGAAGCGGTAAGGGTCCGAAAGTTTGTTTAAACTGGGGTTGAGGAACAGCTCCACTTGATCGGGAGAAATTCCCCGCGCGGCCATAAATACTGCAATCGGTCGCGGAAACCCAAATTTTTCGATCAGATCCTTCTCAACATTGGTGGGGGCATTGTTTGACAAAACCCATGATTTATTTCCCATTCTTATCTCTTTCGTTATTTATCTTGCCTGTTAATGTAATCCCGTAACGGTTCAAACTCCAGTCGTTTTATTTTTTTTCATGTTTTTTTTATGTTGAGCTTGCAAAATTACCGGAGCAGGCTAATTTAAGCGCATCATCGCAAGTAGGATGATAAAATGCCGAAGTGGCGGAACTGGCAGACGCGCTACGTTCAGGGCGTAGTGGCCCTTGGTCGTGTGGGTTCGAATCCCACCTTCGGCACCATTTCAAGCTCGATTACCGGTCGGTTCCGACCGGTTTTTTTATGCCTTCCCGGGATTGCAGCCATTTATTCCATCGTGTATTGTAATTTAATATATGTCGACGCCGGTCTTGAAACCGGATCGGTTTCTGCGATTGATCCGGCGTCCCTATGACAGAAAGGACATCATCGCGATGCAACGCAGAATTCAGACGGCATTGACCATGGGGATCGGATTTTTCCACTTTGCTTCCATCGGACTTTCGCAGGAAGATCGAATCGCGCCGACGGTAATCTTATCGTTTGCCGTCTGCCGCAGACTCACTTTGGCCGTGTTGCTGGGCTGGTATTTGGCCTCGCCGCCGCTTGTCGCCGATGTTTCGGCGCAAACGGAACCGGTGCTTCGGATCGATAAC
>JAQUZV010000038.1 GCA_028691155.1 Victivallales bacterium | reverse complement strand
CCCAGACCGCCGCGGCGGCGGCGATGATTGCGGTGGCGACCACGCCGCGGCGGAATTGGGCCAGCGTTTCCCGCATCAGCAGTCCCAGCCGATCTTTCCATGGTTCCAGCATGCCCCACTGATGGTGGAAATTGGGGATGCCTCCCGGCGGCGTCGGTTCGACCAGTTCCCATTCCCGGCGCTCGCGCGGCCAGGCCTCCACCCAGGCGTGGGCGTGGCCCAGCCGACTGACGAAATAGCGTTGCGACGGATGCTGTTCCTCACAGATGAATCCGGTGACATAGCGGGCCGGGATTCCCATACGCCGCAGCAGCAGGACGGTGGCGGCGGCAAAGAGTTCGCAGTGTCCCTGCCGCGATTGTCGGAGAAAATAGAGTACCGGATCCTGACCGGCGGCATCGGACCCGGCCAGACTGTATTTGAAATGAGCCTTGAGGTAACCGACCAGAGCGGCGATGCGTTGGGTGTCGGTGAGTTCCTGGCCGGGTACTGCCGGGACGGCCTGGAGCAGGAAACGATCCAGTTCGGCGTTCAGTTCCGAGGGCGTCTGCAGGTACAGCGGCGATTGCGGGACGGCGGGCCAGGGCCAGGCTTTCCGGTGGTCGCCCCGGATGGTGAAATAGGAATAACCGCCGTCTTTGGTCCATTCCTGCGGCTGCACTTCTCCGTCGCCGGTGCATTGCAGGCGGTCGGCGATAATGTCGATGCGGCGGAATCCGCCGGCCAGCGGCAGCCATTGCAGGGCAAAATTACCGGCCGGGAAGACGTCGAAGCGTTGCAATTTGGCGTTGGACGGGGTATCGGCCAGGCGATAACTGGTATAGACAATCATGCCGGTGGGCGATTCTTCCCTGATGGCGGGTCTTTCCTCATTGAGCTGACGGCTTTCCCAGGTGCCGTCCTGGTACAGGTGGTAAACTCTGTCGCGCAGATAACCCGGCGCTTCCGGTCCCTTGACCTGGAGCAGAATCATGGCCTGATTGCGGCGGATGTCCGGCGTGATTGTGGTGTTGAGATTGACCTGCGGTCCGAATTCGATGCGTCCGGTCATCTGTCCGGACGGCTGCATGCCCAGCCGCAGCAGGTAGTTTTCCCATTGTCGGATCCTGTTGCCGTGTTTATGATAATAATAGGAGCAGGTGACGGCGATAACCGGGATCAACAGCAGCATGATGATTTTCAGCAGCAGTTGGCGGCGGCGCCATCGGGGGACATTACGGGCTGAGGCATTATGGGCGCAATAGGAGATGGCAAGCAGGATCAATGTGGTTTCGATGATGGTAATTACGGTAAAGAAGCGATAAATATCGTGGACCAACGGCGTGCAGAACGGCAACCGTTCGCTGGTCATGGTGGTGTTGAACATGTCGCCGCCGAAGACCATTATTGCCAACATGGCGGCGATGATGATGCCCAGATTGCGCGGATGCGGCCGGAACAGTGAGATGCCGACGGCGAGATAGAGCAGAAACGGCACCAGAATATTGGGCTGGAAGAATTTACTGACGTAACCCAGGCGACCGTCCTGCATCGGGAACACCAGATCGAGCAGCACCGCGAGTATGGCGGCGCCGACCAGCGTATAGATGACGGCGCGGTCGCTGTACCGGACCGGTCGCCGGAGCAGCAGTGAGAAGGCGAGTCCCGTCACAGTGAGCAGAAAAATATGCGGCAGATCGCCCGTGACCGTAAACAGCATTGCCGGCGGCAGGATAAGTCCGGCCGACAGCAGCCGGTAAGGCCAGGGACGATAATTTTGTTCTTCCTGTATCATAACCTGGTGACCTTTCCCCGTAAAACGTCGTCGGGGGCAAAATATAGCGCCTCTTCAGGTCCGGTCAGGCGCCGGCGGTCGCCGATAAAGATCAGTTTGAGGGCGACGCCGTGTCGGCGTAATGTTTCCACCAATTCCTGCCGTTCCCGGTTCCAGCCCAGCAGGACAATGACGGCGCTGCCGATTCCGGTGATTTCTTCGAGCAGCAGCGGCGTCAGCCGTTCCAGCGGTTGGTTGAGGTTGGGTTCGAGGCAGGAGAGAATATCGAGGATGCCGTCGAGACAGGCCAGACTCCGACCGCCCTTGAAATGGTAGACTTCCGGACCGGCGGCAAAAAAATCGATGACGAAATCACCCCGGGCCAGAAAATCGGCCAGTGCCGCGGTGAGGGAGACCGCCGCTTCCAACTGCGGGTATTCCGGTTTCATCTTGCGGAACAGCCGCAACGATATTCTCGGTGCTTTGATGCCGGTATCGACAATTACCGCCACCCGGCTGAGGTACTCTTCCTGATACTCTTTGACCACCAGTTTGCCGCGGCGGGCGGTACTGCTCCAATGAATATGGCGGGGGTCGTCGCCGGAACGAAAATCGCGGCATCCGGCAAAATCCAGCGATTCCCCCACTTTCGACACCCGCGAGGTTCCTTCCTTCTGGAAACGCCGTCCCACCGGCAGCGTCAGGTCGGACAGGACATGGAACGCCGGATAGACATGCAGTTTCTGCGCCGCGCCGTCGCGACATCCCCATTTGAACAGTGCCAGCGGGAAGTGCGAATCGGCGATCGGAATCGGCAGCGTGTACAAGCCGCGGCGCGGCGCCGTAATCCTGGTCTGCAGATGACGGCGGGTTTGGGCCGGGACAATGTTTGCCGCCGCCGGAGCGGTAACGAATTTCAGCCCTTTGTTCCGGAAATATTCATCTATCTCCAAATCGAGGGCCGGGCGCAGTTTCCGCCGGTTGAACAGTTCGTACCCGACGGTGATTTCACTGCCGACCCTGGCCCGCGGCGGGGCGTGGCGGATAATCCGCAGGCGGGGACGGAAAATCATGCCGCCGCAAAAATCCACGGTCATCACCGCCATCATGGTAAAGATCAGAATATGGATCGGCGTCTGTACCGAGAAGATCATATAGTCGAGCAGCAACGGGAAAGGGAGAACAATCAGCCGTCCGGGCCAGGTCAGCCAGCGCAGATACCAGGCGTACAGCCAGTAACCGATCAGCATCGTCGGGGATTTGTAGCGGCCGCAGATCAGCAGATCGGGCAGCCGGATCCAATCCGGTCCGTTATAATAGCTTTCCCGCCATTTTTTTAATTTCTTCATTCGCAACCTTTAAGTGCCGATGTTTCCGGTCGGGACACCGCTCCGGTTGATCGCGGCATCGGTAATTGGAAGCGGTCTCATGGTCGCTGCCGCTTCCGATTCGGCCGGAATCAGACCGGAACCTTTACCCGCTCCAGCAGTTCGGATACTACCGTGCGGGCGTTGACGCCGGAATAGCGTGATTTGTTTTCCAGCACCAGCCGATGGGCCAGCACGTCCACGGCCAGCATTTTGACGTCCTCCGGCAGCACATAGGCGCGGGCGTGGATGTAGGCTCGCGCCTGGGCGCAATGGAGCAACGTGATCATGGCGCGGGGACTGGCGCCCAGCATGATTCTGGCATCCTCGCGGGTCGCCCGGATGACGGCGGCAATATAATGCGCCACCGATTCTTCGACTTTGACGTTTTTTACTTCGGTGTGAATCTGCCGGATGTCGTCGATGGACAGCACCGGGGTCAGATTGTCCAGCGGATCGCCGCAGCGGTGGCTGTAGATGATTTCCAGATCATGTTTTTCTTCCGGGTACCCGATGGTGACCAGCATGGCAAAACGGTCGAGTTGGGCTTCCGGCAGCGGATAGGTGCCCTGATATTCGATCGGGTTCTGGGTGGCAATGACCAGAAACGGATCGGTCAGGGGATAGGTATGTCCCTCGATACTGACCTGTTTTTCGCTCATGGCTTCCAGCAGGGCCGACTGGGTTCGCGGCGAGGCCCGGTTGATTTCGTCGGCCAGCAGAATATTGGTGAAGATCGGTCCCGGTCGAAAATGGAATTCACCCTCTTTCGGGTTGAAGATGGAGCAGCCCAGAATATCGGCCGGCAGCAGGTCGGGGGTAAACTGAATGCGTTTGAAATCGGCGCTGATAGAGGCGGCCAATGCTTTGGCCATAGTGGTCTTGCCGACGCCGGGGACATCTTCCATCAAGACATTGGCATTGGCGCAAAGTGCGGTAGTGATCAGTTCGGCGGCTTCGGCCTTACCGCGGATTACCGACCGCAGATTCTTTCGGAGTTCTTCCAGTTTTCGGATCATGACTTCATTCCTGCCTTGCTGCTTGAGCTTTTTTGTTGCCATAAAATGTAGGTGTCAAACGGCGGGGCGGCAACCGGCGGAACGGTTTTTTGCCGGAAAAACCACTCCGGTCGGCCATGCCGCTGCCGGTTACAGTGCGGCGGAACCGGCAATCAGGCGTTGCAGGTCGCTTTCGGCGATCGGCTGATAGCCGCACGGCTCCATGCTGAATCCGGCGCGGCCGCCGGAAAGTTGCGGCAACGCTTTACTGAATCCGAACATTTCCGCCAGTGGTACTTCGCAGAGCAGTTGTTCATTGCCGTACAGGGCGTCGATACGGTGAATAACGGCCCGGCGGGCCTGAAGGTAACCGGTGATTTCACCCAGATGCGCTTCCGGGGCAATGATGTTCAGTCGCATCAGCGGTTCGAGCGGCAACGTGCCGGGCCGGATGGCCTGGTTGACGGCATCCAGAACGGCACCGCTGACCGCGCCTTCGGTGGTTTTTTCCGGCAGGCCGTGCAGCGCCGTAATTGCCACCTGCAGTTTGATCAGCGGATAACCGTGGCTGCCGCCGGTCCGGAGGGCATTGGCCAACGTGGTTTCGGCGGCGGTAATCCAGTGGCGGGGCAGGGTGTTGCTTGCGTTTACCCGGCATTCCACCCGATTGCCGAACTCTTCCGGCGCCGGGGTGAATTGGAGTTCGACGGCGGCAAACAGTTCTTTTTCGCCCAGCATGCGGTCGAATTTCCCGCCGACGGCAATCGGTTGGGACATGGTTTCGCGGAATGCCACTCGCGGTTTGCCGCAGCGGAGATCGAGCTTGAATTCCCGGCGCAGCCGGTTGACGCAGATTTCCAGATGCAGTTCTCCCATGCCGGAGAGCAGCAACTGGCCGTTCTCGTTGCGGTTGAGTTCCAAAGTGGGGTCTTCGCGGCACAGCAACTCCAGCGTGGCGGCCAGTTTGTCCTTGTCTTTGCCGGAACGCGGTTCCAGCGCCAGGGAAATTACCGGTTCGGGAAAGAAAATCTTTTCCAGCAGCAAGGGACGGTTGACCGCGCACAGGGTATCCCCGGTCATGGCCTGATGCGGTCCGATCAGACCGATGATGTCACCCGGTCCCACCTCTTCCAGGGTGGTGACATTGCCGGCGAACAGCCGTAGTATTCGTTTGATCCGGATGCGCTCCCGCGTCCGCGGATTGTAGATGGTGTCATTGCCGTGCAGGTGGCCGGAATAGGTGCGGACGAAGAGCAGATCGGCACTGTCCCCGGCACTGATTTTAAACACCAGACCGTAAAAATTGGGGTCGCTGACGGCAACCGTTACCGGGGCTTCGGTTTCCGGACGCAAGGCGGTTACCGGCGGACGGTCCAGCGGCGAGGGCAGGTAGGCGATCACTCCGTCCAGCAACGGCTGGATGCCGATATTTTTTTTGGCCGAACCGCCGAAAACCGGACAAATCTTTCCCGCGATGGTCAAGGTCCGCACTTCCTGTCGCAATATGGCGGCGGCAACCGGGCGGTCGGAAAGGTAACAGTCGGCCACGGCGTTGGAGAAGTCGGCGATCGTTGTGATCATCGCTTCCCGCGCGGCAGCGGCGCGGGGCATTTCCGCTTCGGGAATCGGACCGTATTTTACCGTTTCTCCCTGTTCCCCGACAAAGGTGATCGTGCGCATCTCGATCAGGTCGATCAGACCGGACAAATGATTTTCCTGCCCCAGCGGCAACTGCAATGCCACCGGCGGCAGATCGGCGAATTTGCGGCGCATTTCCCGCAGGACGGCATCGAAAGACGCCCCGAGACGATCCAGTTTGTTGATGAACGCGAGTTTCGGCAGGCGGTAACGTGCGGATTGCCGCCAGACTTTTTCACTTTGCGCTTCCACACCTTCGACGCCGCTGAAAACAACAATGGCGCCGTCGCATACCCGCAGGGAACGTTCCACTTCGGCGGTGAAATCGATATGTCCCGGGGTGTCGATAAGATGGATCAGGTACTGATGGTCCGACGGGGGCCATTCCAGGGAAGCGGCGGCGGCGGTGATGGTAATGCCGCGCCGGCGTTCTTCATCGAGATAATCCAGTATGGTATTGCCGGTATCGATGTCGCCGATACGGTGCGTGCGGCCGGAATAATAGAGAAAACGTTCGGAAACGGAAGTTTTGCCGGCATCGATATGGGCAATTATGCCGATATTTCTGATTTGAGCTAAAAACGGTACTGCCGCATCCATACCACTGCGCTCCTTCCCCGGGGAAAGACAACGTCGCCACCCATACCGAAACCTTTACCGCATCGAAAACCAACCTGCGGGATGGAAAATATCATTCCCCCCATTCCCTCGGCCGGGAAATTCCGGTTCCCATGCCTGACAACGTTCACACCGACTTTATTTCTTCCAGAATTTCCACCATTTCTTATCGGGCTCCGCCGGCGTTTTCGCCGTCTCCGGCGACTCCCCGTCATGGTCCTGGATCACCGCGTATTCTCCCGATTCAAACGATTTGCGCAGTTCGGTTTTTTCCACGTGCTGATCCACCACGTCTACCTGATAGTTGTCTTCGATATCCGGGACCATCCCGATTCCCGCCCGGCTGATCTTGACCGTCTGCGTGGAATTTTTGTCGGAAACGTTGACGCTGGGATTGGTCACGGTGGTGGTTTCGCCGGGAGTGTTATTCGGGGGCACTATTTCAAATGCGTTGCCGCATTCGGAACATTCCACGGTTTGCCCGATCATTTCTACCGGTACCTCGAAAAGCGTCTTGCAACTGGGACAGGAAATATTGATAGTGTCAGCCATAAAACAACCCCTAATCTGAAATACCATTACCTTATGCTTTATAATAATGAGCTTTTCTCATTAAGCAAATTAAAAAAAATACTCTGTCGGTATTTTTTTGCATTTTTTTTACTTATTTACCTGGCAATGTCTTCATTCCAGATTTCGCAATGTCCGGCGATATAATTTTTCATCATGGCAATGCATTCCGGCAGGTTGCGGACGGTGACCCGCACGCCGCGCGAACGCAACAGCGCAAGTTCCCCGGGAAAGTTGACCGCTTCTCCCACGATCACCTCGGGAATGCCGTACAACAGGATGGCGCCGCTGCACATGGCACAGGGGGCCAGGGTGGTGTAGAGCACACTGGAACGATAAACCTCGGCCGGGCATCTGCCGGCATCGGCAATGGCGTCCATTTCGCCGTGAAGGATCGGATTGCCCTGCTGCAGGCGTCGGTTGTGCCCCCGACCGATGACAATGTCCTGATGCACCAGCACCGCGCCGACGGGGATTCCCCCTTCGGCGCGGCTCTGCATCGCCTCCTCGTAGGCTATGCGCATGAATTTATCCATGATGGTTCTCCCGTTGGTGTTTTTAGGCGTAAAAACTGTTTATCCATACCATAATGGTGATGGCGTATTTTGCCAATGCCGGGGATATGGTCTGCCGGCGGCAGTGAAATTAGAACCGGAGGCAAATGGCTGCTTCCCGACCGCGGAATCGAGAAGGAACCGCTTGCCGTTATGCCGGTTTCGAGGACGCCGACCGGCGACGCGGCGATGTTGCGGCGTCCTCGGGGCAACCCGGATCAAAGGCCCCGATCCGGGGCCGGATCGGGGGCTGATTCGAGGAAAAACATTGGGAATTGGCCTTTGCCCTTGACTTCCAGTTTGGAACGGGGAATAAAATGGTAACGTTCGCCGGCCGTTTGGCGGATAGTGTCGGAAACGTTGATTTTCATCGCTTCGGAGTGCTGTTCCAGCCGGGCGGCGGTATTGACCGTGTCGCCGAAAATATCATAGATGTATTTTTTGATGCCGACGACGCCGCCGACCACGCTGCCGGTATGGATGCCGATGCGGATTCGCCATTGCCGGACCGCGGCGGCATTGTATGCTTTCAGGTAGGTAATAATATCGAGGGCGGAATCGAGCATGGCGGTTACGGCATGGTCCCGGCCGGGTTTGATTCCGTCGATGGCCAGATAGGCGTCGCCGATGGTTTTGATCCGTTCGCAGCCGTGCTTCTCGATGATATTGTCGAATCCGGTAAACAGTTCGTTGAGTTCCCCGATCAACTCCCGCGGCGGGACCTGGGACGACATTTCGGTGAATCCGACAAAGTCGGTAAACATTACTACGGCGTTTTCGAACAGCTCCGGTTCGGTACAGCCGTACTTTTTCAGGGCGTCGGCAACGTGGGGCGGCAGGATGTTCAGCAGCAGTTTCTCCGATTTCTCCTTTTCCTGCTCCAGTTCTTCGTTGAGTTCGAACAGCTTCTGGTTGACTTCCGCCAGCTTGAACTTCTGTTGCTCCAGCAACGTCCGGTTGGTTTCCAGCAGCAGTTGCTTGTCTTTCAGTTCGCGGGTTTTGTCGTTGAGCAGCTCATTTTTTTCCAACAACTGCAAACTGGATTCGGCCAGCGAGTATTTCTGCTGTCGCAGCTCGGCCAGGGTTTCGCCACCGTCTTTTTGGCGGTGCCGGTAGGCAATGCCCCGGGACAACAGCCATGACAGCGCGGCTCCGGCCAGAAAAAACAAGATTGCCGCCGGCCACCAGTTCTCATCCATTTTTTACCCCTCGCGATAAGCATTGATTACTTCTTCGGCGATAATCCGCAATCCGGCCGCCACGGTTTGATCGTCCGGGGCGAAAGTAATGCGGATACATTCCTGGCAGTGCCGCCATCCGGCGGGCAGTCCGGGGAAGAAATAGTGTCCCGGTACCACAACGACGCGGCGTTCCTTCAGGCGGCGGTACAGCTCGGCGGCGCTGATCGGCAGATCCCGCATCCATAGCCATAGGAAGATGGCGCCTTCCGGCACGTGAATGAAGCAGTCCGTCCCCCGAAGCAGATGGGCGAGGGTTTGGCAGGCACGTTCCGCTTTGGCCTGGTAAAACGGTCTGATTTCCCGTCGGCTGAGTTCAATAATCTCGCCGCTGCGCATCATTTCTTCGGCCAGGGCCGCGCCCAGCGCCGTCGGTGACAGATTGAAGATGGCGTTCATGCCGCCCATGACCCGGATAATTTCCTCGCGGGCCACCACGATCCCGCACCGCGTTCCCGGCAGGCCGAATTTGGACAGGCTCAGCGACAGCACGATGTTTTCATTCCAGATCGGCGTTGCGGCGGTAAAGATGATATTGGGAAACGGCGTACCGTAGGCGTTGTCGATAATCAACGGAATATGATGGGCGGCGGCCAGTTGCGACAACCGGTTTATTTCGTTGTCGGTCAGGACGTTGCCGGTGGGATTGGTCGGGCGCGAAACGCAGATGGCGCCAATATCCGTGTCGATTTTGAGCTGGTCGAAATCGACGTGGTATTTGAAGCGGCCGTTGCCGGGAAATTCGATGCGCGGCCGGTTGGAGGTAAAAATTTCTCCATCGATGCCCACATCGGCATAACCGATATATTCCGGGGCCAGCGGCAGCAGGATTTTTTTCATCCGGCCGTTGTCATAGCGTCCGGCAAAAGAATTGAACAGATAGAAGAACGCCGATTGACTGCCGTTGGTCAGGGCGATATTGTCGGCGGTAAGGGGCCAGCCGTATTCCCGGCGCAGCAGTTCCGCCACTGCCTGACGGAAACGACGCGGTCCGGCAGGGGAACAATAATCTCCGATCAGACGTTCGAACGCGTTGCCGTCGGCCAGCAGTTGCTGCATGCGTTCGCGGCAGCGTTGCTGGATGGCCGGGATATAAGCGGGGTTGCCGCCGCCCAGCATGATTTGATTGCCGGTGGCCAGCGCGGCGCCCAAATCGTCCATCAGCGTCAGGATTCCGGCCTGGGCCGAGAAGCGGCGTCCGAATGTCGATAACTCCATTATACCTTTTACTCCCCGAATTGTTCCGGAAATCCGTTTTGTTGCCGTCACCTTCCCGGAAAAAATATAATACCGCCGTTTTGGGCAATAGCAAAGACTTTTTTCGGAATTAGAGTAATTTTCGTGCTGAAGCCGTCCTTCCGGACGTCGTTTTCCCCGACAACGTTGGTTTGTCCATTGATTTTATGGAATGACAGGTTAAATTTTCACAAGACGCAAGACAATTCCAAACTGCAGGGTAGATGTGGAGAAAGATTCGCCGGTCGGAAAAGGTATTATTGCCGCGGCTGATTCGCATGTCGGGCTTGTCCGCAAGGCCAATGAGGACAGTTTCGGTTATTTTATTGACCGCAAACGGGACTATGCCCTGTTTGCCGTTGCCGATGGCATCGGCGGGCATGGCAACGGCGATGTTGCCAGCGCCATTTGTATTCGGATGATGCTGGAAGATTGGCGTCAGTGCGACTTTTCCTCTTGTTTCGACGGGGAGGCCGCCCGCGAGTTTTTCCGCCGGACCATTCGTGACGCCAACCGGAAGATTTTCGATATCAACAACCGCTTCAGTTTTCGCTATCCGATGGGAACCACGGTGGTGGCGGCGATTCTTACGGCCACGGAAGTGGTGGCGGTCCATATCGGGGACAGTCGGCTTTACCGTTTTTCCGCCGACCGGATCATGCGGGTTACCGAGGATCACAGTTTTGTGGCGGAGATGGTGAAAAACAAGCTCATCACTCCCGAGGAAGCGGTAAAACATCCGTTCGCCCATATTATTTCGCGTTCCATCGGGCCCAATGAAACCACCAAACCGGATTTTTCCACCTTTGAGCGCCGCCCCGGCGATGGCTTGCTGCTCTGTTCCGACGGCGTGTCCAACTATATTGCCGATGCGGAATTCGAGGAGCGGTTCCGTCAGGACCGCAATCCTCAGGTGATGATCGGCAATCTGCTCAAGATGGCGCTGAAACGCGGCGGTGAAGACAACATCACCGCCATCGGCGTCTCTTATTGATACTCCCTGTTTTCGTCCGGAAGCCGGGTCCCGGCTCGCGAGAAGCAATCAATTACCGCAGGATCGGCGGCTTGACTCCCGTCGGAACCGAATTATTGCCGTGTCAACTCAACTCAATGGCGGTGGCGTTCCGAACAGTGCGAGCAACGTGGGGACCTGTGCCGCCGGTTGCCAGGCGGGCATGCCCTGAGCCCAGACCAATGTGGCGGCGGTAATTTCGCCGCAACCGATTTTTGCCGTCAGTTCGTTCATGGCGAACGGTCCTGACGGGGTGCCGTTGACGGCCACGAAAAAGAGGGGCGCGGCGGTGGTGCCGGGTAATGGCGGCGGCGTCCCTGCCGCCGGTGCGGTTGCCGGAGTTGACGCCGGTTGTTGCGACAGCACGTTGCCGAGGCTGCCGGCCAGTTGTCCGCCGACCATCATGCCCATCATGCCGCCGACGTTGCCGCCGTTTTTGGCGGCATCCCGCAAGGCGTTGGCCGCCTGGTACTGGGAGTAGTGGTTGAGATTGCCGAGCGCGCCCATCGAGGCGCGTTCGTCCATGGCTTTCTGCACTTCGTCCGGAAGCGAAATATTTTCCAGGGCAAAACTTTTCAGTTCAATCCCGAGGTCGGCAAACGCCGGTTGCAGTTTTTTCTGCATTTGAGCGCTGATTTCATCATATTGCGCCGCCAGTTCCAGGGCGGGAATCTTCAGTTCGCCGATGGCGTCGGAAAAGGAGGAAATGAGCTTGGTACGCAACTGGCCTTCGATGTCTTCGGCGGAAAAGTTGTCGCGGGCGCCGACGAAACGGGAGATCATTTCCGCACTGATGCCGATCCGGTAGGAATAGTTGCCGCGGCAGCGCAGCCGGACAATGCCGAAATCGGCGTCGCGCAGCATAACCGGATTGGGCGTACCCCATTTCCGGTCGAGCTGTTCGGTGGTTTTGATGAAGTAGACTTCGGCTTTGAACGGCGATTCGAAACCGTAGGGCAGACTCAGCAAGGTCCGCAGCAGCGGGATGTTTTTGGTTTCCAGCGTATAGGTGCCGGGGTCGAAAGAGTCGGCAATTTTGCCTTCGTTGACAAAAACCGCCCGCTGTCCGGGGCGGACCACCAGTTTGGCCCCGTATTTGATGGCATTGTTGTAGCGTTCGAAACGGTGCACCAGAATATCGCCGGCAGTCTCTTCCCATTCGATGATATCGATGAGCTCGTGACGTAATTTATTGAGCAGTCCCATTGTTTTTGATCTCCTTGACGTTTGGATTGACGTTCATGGTTAATTATAATCCCCGGTTCCGGTAATTGCAATGAGTAATTTTCCGCGCCGATTACACTTCCTCCACATGGGGCGTTTCAATCCGGCACGAACACATTGCCCAGATAGATGTGATGAAAACCGCGGCGGCGGGCCTGATCGCGGATTCGCAACAGCGTGCTGACGTCGGTGGGCGGGCTGTTCCGGTAACGGTAATCGGGGTGGTAGGCCGAAAAATGCAGCGGGACGTCCCGGGAAAGTTCCCGTTCCACCCAGTCGAGATAAGTGGTAATCATGGCCTCGTCGTCGTTTTGTCCGGGAATGACCAGGTTGGTCAATTCCAGGTGGCCGCCGAGTGAATAGTAGTATTTGATGGCGTCGAGGACCGGTTGCAGTTGCGACCGGGTCATCTTGCCGTAGAAATGTTCGGAAAATCCTTTCATGTCGATGTTGGCCGCCGTGATCAACGGATAGAGTTCCCGGGCGGCGGTCAGGGTGATATAGCCGTTGGAAACCAATACGGTGCCCAGTTTTTCCCGGCGGGCAATGGTGGCGATGTCGATGGCATATTCGGCGAACACGGTCGGTTCGTTGTAGGTGAAGGCGACCGAGTGGCAACCGTGGTTCATGGCCAGGTCGACGATCTTCTGCGGGGTCACATAATCATAGTGGCGGTCCGCCGCATACGCCCCGCGGGAAAGGTG
>JAQUZV010000037.1 GCA_028691155.1 Victivallales bacterium | reverse complement strand
AAATAAGGGCATCTGACCGGTGCTGGCATTTGACCTATGGTGTCAGATTGATGTTTTTTTCGATTGAAGTCTCGATATTGACTTCAAACTCCAACAACCGATCAAGAATATAATTCCGTTCCTTATATTCGTCAATAATATTGAGATATTCTTTGACGAGGCGTTTGGTTTTGCGTACCGAAAAAGCAATTTCCTCGAGCGACATGCCTTTCTTCCAACAGAGCAGTATTTGTTTGAATGTGGTGATATAGCGTTCGATCGCCGGGAAGGAATGATAGGTTTCGCGGCTGACCTGCTGGACGGTTTGTTGTTCGATAAACAGTTTTTCAATGATAATTTTCTTATGAGTGAGGCTCGGGCCCATGTCATGAATCGTGCCGCGCCGGGGTAGCACGGTCTGTTTTTCAAGCTCAAATTCGGCAATATATTTGCCGACGGTGAACGGCGAAATCTTGAGCAGAACCGCCAACTCGGTATTGGTCATACAACCGTTTTGCTCGTAAGCCTGGACGCAAAGACGGGCGACGGCTTCTTTTTTAACCTCGCGCAGCCGTTTGCCCTCCGCCCGTTCGGCGGCATCGCCGGCTTGAACCAAGTCCAGAACCACCGAGGTCAGCCGGGTGTTGGCAATCGATTTGCCGTAGGAGCCCTTTTCGTCCTTGTGAACGGTGGGCCAGGAAATTTGCCCCGGACGAAGATGGGTGGTTTCGGGATAGAATTGTTCGACCATGTCAAGGATGCTTTTGACCAGCACCTGACGGGTGCGGATGCCGCCGAGTTGCGGGCATTCCTGCTCAAAAAAAGCGGACAGCGCCCCGGCAAAGTTCTTGAATGATTGCGGGCCGAAAGCGGCGTGCGCGGCGGAAAGGTGTTGTTTCATGGCTTCACCTGCCTTGCGCTCGTAAAGATTTTCGACATAGGAAATTCTTTTTTTTCGTCCTGGGCCTGATAAGACTGTGCGCCGACAATCTCAATTTCTTCCATCCGATTGGCGAACATGGCCTGGTTTTTATAAAGATTGTAAAACTCGACGAACGTGGCCGTGGCGGCATTTGAGATCCCCACCGTACGGGCGATTTCGAAGTCCGTAAAACCCTTGCGCCGCAGATAGCTTACGCGTTTGAACTTTTCCAGATAGTTCTCTACCGCTTTGATACTGTGCTGGATATGACGCGCAATCTCGGTCGGTTCTTTGCCCTCCAGCCATAAACGCACCGCCAGCGCCCGATGGGTTACACCCGGGCCGATGTCCTTGACCGTGCCGCGCGTCGGCACCACGATTTCCAGTCGCCGCAACGCCGCAATGTCGCGGCGGATCGTTCGCACGTCGCACATCAATATTTCCGCCAGGTCTTCCTGCGAAAGCAGACCTTTCTGTTCCCGCGCCTCCGCGGTAACCCGCAGTAACCGGCGGCGGCGCATCTCAATGCTCGCGTCCTTGTCACGATAACTCAAATTCAACTTGTCGCAGTCTTCAAACAAGGTGACGATGACGGTAACCATCTGACATTCCCCCACCGGTTTGCCCGGCGGTTCCGTCGCCGTAACACAGGAATAACGCAACTGCCCCTGTCGTGCTTCGCGCAACTCCGGATTACTGAAATAAACCTCTTCAATCGTTTCTACCAGTACTTCCGCTTCCCACGGACTGATCCCGGTTCCGCTTACCGCCAGATTCTTCATCTGCTGACTCAGCGTTTTTATTTTCAGTCTTTGTTCTTGCGCATCGCGATTTGATCGTGTAACTTGTCCCATGGCGTTTGCTCCTTTTTTTTGTCTTGATAACCAATAAATAAGGTTCAAACGCCAGCTTTTTCAAGTCCTTTCAGACCTCCCGGACAAATGCCCTAATCGGAAATTGTGGTAAAAAAGTATCAACTCCCGACTTTACGGACTTGACTATTACGAATTAAGGCCTAAATTAAGCTGCTTCAATGGTGCTCAGTCTCAGTCCACCGGAGAGCAGGATACAATAAATTCAATGGTATATTTTAATAAGCAGAAGGGTTGAATAATGGCTCATACCAAGTCCGCATTGAAGAGAAACCGGACCAGCAAGCTGGCGAATATCCGCAACAAATCCAAGAAAAGCGCTTTCGCCACGTTCGAAAAGAAATTCCGCAGCGCGGTGGCCGACGGTGATGTGAATGTCGCCGGGGAAGCGCTGAATACCTGTCTGTCCCGTCTGGACAAGAATGCCAAGGACGGCGTGTTCCACAAGAACAAAGCCGACCGCAAGAAGGCTCAGCTTCAGAAGTTGTTCGGAGCCATGGGCAAATAAGTTTTGTTTTTTTTGCCGTACGGTCCGGGAAAAACGGAGCGTACGGTTTTTTTGTGCCTTGCCTGCCGCTTTTATTTTGTTGCCGATATGGATAAGTATTTTACCGGCAACAATATAATCCTTATTTTCATCGCCGGAGACTGCCGAACGACCGGTCGTATCGATCGGGTGATTATGATATTTTTTTATGGTGGGGAAATTAGTACGGCAAGGGGGATGGCTTTGACTTTTCGCGTCCGCGGCATATATTTATAATTTAAGATAGATTACATCATTTATGGGGATTACAGCCATAAAATGTCGATGCCTTTTGATATCGATCAGCGCATGGAAGGACGGATTGAAGATGTCGGTTCGTTCGTGCAGAATATTGTCAACGACCTGATCCGGATGGTGATTTTTACCGGGGAGCTGACTCTGGTGGTATGGGACGCCGTTCGCCATCCCCGTCGTATCCGGCGCCGGGAAACGCTCTATTATATGGATATGTGCGGAACCGATGCCGTGCCGATCGTGGTGATGATCTGCATCCTGATGGGGATTATCCTGGGTTTTCAGTCGGCCATGCAACTGCAGAAATATGGGGGTGACGTTTTTATTGCCGATTTTGTTTCGCTGGTTATCGTCAAGGAAATGGGGCCGTTGATGGTGGCCATGATCTGCACCGGTCGCGCCGGGTCGGCTTTTGCCGCCGAAATCGGGACCATGAAAGTGGGCGAGGAGCTCGACGCATTACGGACGATGGGACTGAATCCGGTGCGCTTTCTGGTGCTGCCCAAGTTGCTGGCCATGTTGCTGGTCATGCCGCTGTTGACGGTGTTCGGCGACATTGTCGGTATTTTCGGCGGGATGATTATTGCGGTGTTGAAACTCGGGTTGCCGGTGGTGGTCTATTACAATCGCGCCACCGCGGCGATTACCCCGCTGGCTTTTCTGTTGGGATTGTTGAAAAGTTTTGTGTTTGCTTTCATTATCACGGTGATCGGCTGCCGGCGCGGGTTCAGTGCGGGCAATGATGCCCAGGGGGTGGGCCGGGCGGCAACGTCAACGGTGGTGAGCGCGATTTTTTGGATTGTCATTGCCGACTTTGTCCTGACGTTCTTTTACAGCATGATAGGAGAATAAGCCGGCCATGGAAAAAGCATTGCCCATCGTGGAGGTTTGCAATCTGACCATTGGTTATGGTGAGAATATTGTGTTGAAAGACCTCTCTTTCGCCATCGATCGCGGTGGTATCTGTACTATTCTGGGAGGCTCCGGTTGCGGCAAAAGCACTTTGCTCAAACATCTGATTGGCCTGTACCGCCCGTTCAGCGGCGACATCATGATTCAGGGACGCAGCATTGTCACGGCGACGCCGAAGGAGAAGGACCTGATGATGCGCGGTTTCGGCGTCACCTATCAGAGCGGGGCGCTGTTCGGCTCCCTGACGTTGCTGGAGAACGTAATGTTGCCGCTGGAGGAGTTCACCGCCATGACCCGACCGCAGCGGATCGCCGCCGCCCGGGAAAAACTGGCTATGGTGGAACTGGACGGATTCGACAACTACTATCCGGCCGAACTCAGCGGCGGCATGCGTAAGCGTGCCGGTCTGGCCCGGGCGTTGGCGCTGGAACCGGAACTGTTGTTTTTCGACGAACCGTCGGCCGGGCTGGATCCGCTGACGTCCGCGGATCTCGACCGTTTGATTCTGCACCTGAAAGATAAATTGGGGGCTACTTTCATCATTGTCACCCATGAACTCGACAGCATTTTCGCCATCGCCGACCGCTGTTTGATTCTGGACAAACGCACCAAGGGGGTCGTGGCCGACGGCGATCCGCGGGAGTTGCGGGAAAAATCCGCCAATCCGTGGGTGAAGTCGTTCTTGAACCGAAACAATTTGCGTTATTGCAACTAATGAGGACTGTCGCGTAAAAATGCTTGAAGCCAATAAATTCAAACTGGGATTGTTCGTGATCGTGGCGCTGGTGCTGCTGATCTCTTCGCTGTTCGTTTTCGGACTGTCGGAAATGTTCAAGACAAGCATGCCGGTTTACACCGTCTTCAAGACCAGCATTCAAGGCTTGAGTGTCGGCTCGGCGGTCAAATACCGGGGGGTGCCGGTCGGCAAAGTGTCCCGAATCCTTGTCCGCGGCGAGGAGGAGCTGATTATCGTTCAGATGGAACTGGATGTGTCCGTGTTTAAAACCGAAAACGACCGTCAGATGGACATGAAAAGTCTGAACCGGATGTTGCAGGAACAGATGAAGCGCGGCCTGACCTGCGGGCTGGAGTATGTCGGCATTACCGGCATGAAATATGTCGAACTCGATTATGTCAATGACGAGAAAAACTTTACCCCGTTGCCGCAGCCGGACGGGGTGGCCGGATGCTATATTCCGTCGCGGCAGTCGATGTTCCAGAACATCGTCAAAATGATCAACCAGTCGCTCAGCAACATTGCTTCGATCAACATTCCGGAAATCAGCCGGGAGCTCTCCTCGATTCTGAAGCATACCAACAACATCCTGAGCGACCCGAAAATCACCCGGACCATTGCCCACCTCGAACAGGTGGCGCAGAAGCTCGACCAGAGCCTGGGCAACGTCAACAAGACACTGACGCCCAAGAAGCTCGACGAGATGTTCAATCTGCTCTCCTCCGATCTGCGCAATTTCAATGAACTGATTGTTCAGGTCAAACAGGAAATTGAAGCGGCTAAAATTTCCAAGACCAGCGAGGCGTTCCGCAATTCGCTCAATTCGGTTTCGGAAACCAAGATGGCCATTATCAATACCTTGTTGCGGATGGATCAGACGCTCGACTCCATTACCGAACTGGTCAATACGGTCGATGACGATCCCAGTGTCCTGTTGCGCGGCAAACAGAATCCCCCGCTTACCGGCCGCGGCGATCGGATCAAGACGAAGTTTCTGCCGTCGTCGGCCGCCGCTCCGGCGTCCGGAGGCGCCCAATGAGTACGATATGGAATGACATCTATAAAAATTACCTGGCCGGCGGTGCGCCCTGGGGGACGATTACCGACGAGTTGAACCCGGAACTGGTGCACTATGTGCGGCATGCGGTGTTTCCGCTGCACCGTGCGCTGGACATCGGTTGCGGCATGGGGTTGTATCTGCAATTTCTGCAGCAATGTGGTTTTGAAACCACCGGACTCGATTCCAGTGAAGCGGCGTTGGCCGCGGCGGCGAAACGACTCGATCATCGGGGACAACTTATTCTGGCCGATATGTACGAATATCCACTGCCGGAAGCGGCTTACGATTTTATTTTATCGCATTGTGTGCTGCATCACGGGAGAAAAAAACAGGTGGCGGCATTGCTGACGCAAATTTTGGCCGCGCTGGTGCCCGGCGGGAAGATTTTCGTGTCGCTGCCCGATGCCGCCAGTATGCAACATTGGAGCATGATGGCGGAACACGAGATGCTGGAGGATGGCACCTGTCTGCCGGTGACCGGGCCGGAAAAAGGCTTGCCCCACTCGTTCTATTCCCGGGAAGAGATTGAAACACTCTTTGCCGGTTATGACGAGTTGCAGTTGATTTTGAATGAACGCGAGACGCGGTGGTTGATTACCGGCACCAAACGTTGACGGCGAAGCCTTGTCGCCGGGGCGGCGACCGTTCCGAAAACGGTCGGGCTACAGCGGCATGCCGTGTTTTTTCATCCACTTCCAGATCAATGTCCGGCTGACGCCCAACCGGCGCGCCGCTTCCGCCTTGTTGCCGCCGGAATCATCCAGCAATTGTCGCAACCCCGCCGGGTCGGCGAGAATTTTGCCGGCATCGGCGCGGCAGCCGCGACCAGTGGGCGGCGTTGCCGGCATGGCGGCGGTGGCGGGCAGAACTTGGGGCGGCGGGGTCGGCGTGTAATTCCGGACTTCTTCCGGCAGGTGTTCCGGTCGGATCGGGCGTTGGTCCGGGCAATCGGCAAAGGCGTATTCCATGGTGTTGCGAAGTTCCCGGACGTTGCCCGGCCAGGGATAGACCATGCAGCAGTGCAGGGCGGCGGGATTGATTCCAACCGGATGGCGGCCGGTTTTTTCCCGGAGCTGACGGGCAAAATAGGAAATCATGGCGGGGATGTCTTCGGTTCGGCGTCGCAGCGGGGGGATGGTCAGCGGGAAGACCCGGAGCCGGTAATAGAGATCTTCGCGGAAACGGCCGTTTTTGACTTCATTGAGGAGGTCGCGATTGGTGGCGGCAATGATCCTGACATCCGCTCGGCGCGTTACGTTTTCTCCCACCCGTTCAAATTCGCCCTCCTGAACGACCCGCAACAGTTTTACCTGCATGGCAGCGGAGATTTCGCCGATTTCATCCAGAAAGATCGACCCGCCATTGGCCGCCTCGAACCGGCCGATCCGGTCGCGATGGGCGCCGGTGAACGCCCCGCGAATATGACCGAACAACTCGCTTTCCAGCAACGTTTCCGGCAACGCGCCGCAATTGACCCGGATGAACGGTTGAGTCCGGCGCGAGCTGTATTGATGCACGGCGGCGGCGGCCAGTTCCTTGCCGGTGCCGCTTTCCCCCTGAATCAAAACCGATGCATCGCTGCCGGCGGCCAGCCGGATCAGCCGGAACAATTCCCGCATGATGCGGGAGTGACCGACCATGCCGGCAAAATTTTCTTCCGGGTCGATTTGCTGTTGCAACATCTCCACCTCGCGCCGGAGTTTTTCCACCGGGCGGAAGTCGGTGATCGTCTGCAGAATGCCGATGACGGCGCCATCCGGGGCACGCAGGGTACGGGCATTGACCAGCACCGGAATCGCTTCCCCCTGTTTGTTGAGCATCCGGCATTCACAGCCGTTGATACAGTCGGGATGGGTCGGATCGTTATGGAGCAGCGCCACCATCTTTTCGGAACTGGTGCAGCCGGGGGCGCGCAGCTTGAAGATCGGCTCGCCGGACATTTCCGCTTCACTGTAACCGGTTATCTCCGTCATGGCCCGATTCCACAACCTGACCCGGGCCGCAGTATCCAACACCGCCAGTCCTTCGGCCATGGTATCGATAATCAATTCCGGCGTTATGGCCGGTAAGGTTCCGTCTCCGTTAGGCATCGTTTTTGCTCCTGTTCCGCTTTGGTAACGTTACTATGGGGGCTGGGTAACGTTACATAACGTTACTATAAAGATCAAGGGCCGAGGGCAGAAAAGGATGAAAAAAATATTACTGTTACGCGGACAATGGTTTAGCGGCAAGCTGCTTCCGAGTGGCACGATTTTCGCTTATAACGGCAGGCAAACCGAAACTTAAAATCGGATGATCAACGAAAAAGGAGCAATAATCATGACGGCAAAAAATGCGATGGAACTCAATGCGGGTAATTTCGAAGCGGAAACGGCGCACGGCGTGGCGTTGGTTGATTTCTGGGCTCCCTGGTGCGGTCCGTGCCGGATGATGGGACCGGTGATCGATTCCCTGGCCGGAGAATTGGCCGGAACGGTCAAAGTGGCCAAAGTGAATGTGGATGAAAACGAAACCCTGGCCGGACGTTTCGGCGTGATGACCATTCCGTCGCTGTTCATTATCCGCGACGGCGAAATCGTCCGGCATCTGATTGGCGTCCAGTCGGCGGAAACGCTCAAGGCCGCGCTGAACGAAGCGTTGAAGGGTTGAAGCAACAATAAAATCATAAATTCAGGATACTACCATGAAACTGGTTATTATCGGCGGGGTCGCCGGCGGGGCCAGCGCGGCGGCCCGGGCGGCCCGGCTGGACGGTACGCTCCAAATCAAATTGTTTGAACGCGGCAATTACATCTCGTTTGCCAACTGCGGCTTGCCTTACCATCTCGGCAAGGTGATCCCGGAACGCAAGAGTCTGATGGTGATGACGCCGGAAGGATTTACCGCCCGGACCGGAGCCGAGGTTTTCGTCCGTCATGAGGTGACGGCGATTCATCCCGACCGGCATGAGGTGACGGTGAAAAATCTGGACAGCGGCGCGACGGTGGAGGAAAGTTACGACCGGTTGATTATCGCTACCGGTTCGAGTCCCTTGCGGCCGTCGCTGCCGGGATGCGACGATCCCGACGTGCTGTCGCTGTGGACGATTCCGGATATGGATGAAATCACCGGAAGAATCGATGGCGGCGCGAAGCGGGCGTTGGTGGTCGGCGGTGGTTTCATCGGACTGGAAACGGCGGAAAATCTCCGGGAGCGCGGGCTGGACGTGACCCTGGTGGAATTGATGGATCAGGTTCTGCCCACCCTCGACCGCGAAATGACGCTGCCGTTGCAACAGGAATTGTTCCGCCTGGGCATTAAGTTGCGCCTGGGGCAGGGAGTCAAGGCGTTTGGTCGTTCCGCCGCCGGCGTTTTGAGCGCCGAACTTTCCGGCGGCGATGTGATTGCGGCCGACTTTGCGGTGATGTCGGTCGGTGTGCGTCCCAATTCGCACCTGGCGGTCGCCGCCGGGGCGAAAGTCAACGGGCGCGGCGGCGTGGTGGTCGATGCCCAACAGCGCACCTCTCTTCCCGATGTCTATGCCGTTGGCGATGTGACCGAAGTCAGGGATCCGATTTTCGGCGGGGCCACCATGATTCCGCTGGCCGGACCGGCCAATCGGCAGGGACGGATCGCCGCCGACCATATCTGCGGGTTGGACAGCGCCTATCCCGGTACGCTGGGGGCTTCGATCGTCAAGATCGGATGCCTGACCGCCGCCGCCGTCGGCTGGACGGAACGCCGGCTCCAAAAGGAAAAGCATGAATATCTGAAAACCTATCTGCATCCGGCTTCCAACGCCGGTTACTATCCGGGGTTCGCTCCGCTGCATATCAAGTTGTTGTTTGCCCGCGACGGGAGCATCCTCGGGGCGCAGATTGTGGGTGCCAAGGGGGTGGACAAACGCATTGATGTTATTGCCACGGCTTTACGAGGACTGCAGAAAGTAGCTGACCTGGCGCAGTTGGAACTGTCATACGCGCCCCCGTACGGTTCCGCCCGCGACCCGGTCAACTACGCCGGTATGATTGCGGAAAATATCCGGCAGGGTCTTTCCATTCCGGTTTACGGCGACGCCATTCCGGCCGACGCCTTCCTGCTGGATATCCGCGAACCGGCCGAAGCGGAAGTCGACCGGATTCCCGGTTCGCTCCTGATTCCGCTGAGTCAGTTGCGACAGCGTCTGGATGAATTGCCCCGCGACCGCCGTATCGTCACCTATTGCCGGGTCGGTCTGCGTGGCTATGTGGCCGAACGAATCCTGCGGCAGCATGGTTTCGAGGCCGCCAATCTCAGCGGCGGCCTTGTTTCCTGGCGGATGTTCAATCCGCCGGAAAAACCTCTTTCCAGCCCTGCGGTCGGCGATTGCTCCTGCAACGGTCCCGCCGCGACAGGTGTGGTTCCGACCGTTCCGCCGCCGTGCGGGACGGAGGTTGTCATCGATGTCCGGGCCATGGCTTGCCCCGGTCCGGTGGTACGGGTTAGACAGCAGCTCGATCAATTGCCTCCCGGCGGTCGTTTGCGCATTCTGGCCGCCGCCGGTTTCCGGCCCGACCTGGAAGCCTGGACGGCGGCAACCGGCAACTGCCTGGTCGAGATGCGGGACACCGCCGACGGAATCGAAGCGGTGGTGGCCAAAGGCGGTTTGGCAACGGTTCCGGCGGCCCCGGCGGCGGCGCGTCCCGACAGTGCCACGATTGTATTGTTCAGCAATGATCTGGACAAGGCGATGGCGGCATTCATTATTGCCAACGGCATGGCCGCGGCAGGGACCAGAGTCAGCATGTTCTTCACCTTCTGGGGATTGAGTGTGATGCGTCGGGACAATCCGCCGGCGGTGCGCAAGAATCTGCTGAGTCGGATGTTCGGTTGGATGCTGCCGCGCGGCGCGACCCGTCTGGCCTTGTCGAAGATGCATATGGGCGGCATGGGTACCGCCATGATGAAATATGTCATGCGGCAGAAGAATGTCAGTACGCTGCCGCAGTTGATTGCCGATGCCCGGACGCTGGGAGTCAAATTCGTCGCCTGTGAAATGGCCATGGACGTAATGGGACTGCAACGCAACGAACTGTTGGAAAATATAGATGAAATTGCCGGAGTTGCCCGATTTGCCCAGTTGACAAAAGAGAGTGGAACCGCTCTATTTATCTAAGATACCGATTAAACAAAGGAGGAAGCAATGGTGGAATCTTTAGTGTTGATGGTTGTGTTATTGTCGGGGGCGTATCTGCTGGCGAAAAAATTGTCGCCGCGGTGGCGGACGGTACCGGTGACGGTTGCCTTGGCGCTGTCGTTTGGTCTGACCGCGTTTAGCCTGACCGCGTTTGGGGCCGGTAAAGATACCGGCAAGAACAAGGACAAGGAAAAACTGTCGAAGAATCTGGTGATTATCACCTCGGAAAAACAGTTCCGGAAGGATGTATTAAACTCCGAACTTCCGGTGGTGGTCGACTTTTATGCCGACTGGTGTCCGCCATGCCAGCAAATGCTGCCGGTGATGAATAAATTGGCCGATGAATGGAAGGGCAAGGTGAAATTCGTCAAAGTCAGTATCGACGATATGGCCCCCATGGCGCAGGCATACGAGGTTCGTGGTATTCCCGATGTCAGAATTATGGTCAAGGGCAAGGAAAAAGGCAAATACGTTGGTTTCCGCGATTATGACGAATGGACCAAAATTCTGAAGGACGTGACGAAGTAAAATATTTGCCGGCGTTAATAGCCGCAGAATAACACGATGGCGTTCTGCCGGGAAAAAATTCCGGCAGAACGTTTTTTTTCCCCGATGTCGGGAGGGTCGTGCCGATACCGGCAGAGATTTTGGCGGAGAAATAGTTTTTTCCTCTTTTTTATGTGATTTATCGTTATAATTTACAGCGGATGACGGCAATTGACTTATAAAACTGCGTTTGACGGTTGACCGACCGCGGTCAACCGCAATAAACTCCAGCAAAAGGTGACGAATATGGGCAGACGGCAATGGTTCCGGCAACTGGCGACGGGAATGATGGCGGCGATTACGGTCGGCGGCACGGTGTTGTTGGCCGACGGGACGGCGTCGGGTAATTCCGCCGCGGAGAGCGGGGGAAAAGTGACCACGGCGTCGGATAATTCCGCCGCGGCCGTCAAAGCGCGTCACGCTAAGTTTGCCGCACGTTACAAAAAGGCGGCGGCCGATTTTCGGGTCAAAGCGGATCGTCTGAAGCAGGATGAAGCCATGGCGTCCATTTATCGCCGGCTGGCCGCCGCTTACGATACGGTTGCCGCCGGTTACGAACAGGGCGATCTGAACAAGGTCAAAGCGGGATTCGATGCGTATCTCCGGACTCAGACCGAAAAGGACCATTTGAATCAGCAGCGGGAAAAACGGCGGATTTATCGGTCCGGCGGAACGGAGGCCGCGCCCTCTTCGGTCCGCCCCCGCCCCAATTATCAGCTTGATTCCCGCAAAAATTCCGACAAATTGCCTGAATTGAAACTGGATTGATACGATGGCGGTAAATTGGCTCCGGTCGGATCTGGGCGCGCCGGACGGGGGGACTTCGGGGAATCATTTTTTCCTGTCGCGGAAGAATTGTCTGCTTTTTATAAAGAAATCGGGAAAAGATATTTGGAAGTTGCCCGGTTCGGTGATATAGAAGAATGATGGATAACAGCCGATTCCGGCAGGGAAGAGCAGCGGTTTTTCCCGCCCTTCTTTAACGCGAAAGGAACATGCCATGGTGCAATGGGTTAATGATTTGCTGGTGCTTCAGAACGTGGATATGCGCATTCGGGGGCTGATCCAGCGTCAGGGAATGATTCCCCAAGAGATAGTCAGATTGCGCAAAGAAATCGCGACGGTGGCGGAGGGACTCAAATCCGCCCGTGAAAATGCCAATAAAACTTCTCTGGAAATCAAGAGTCTGGAATCACAGATCAAACAAAAAAACGAGCATATCGCCAAATTGCAGGTTCAATCCGGCATGGTCAAGAAAAACACCGAATATCAGGCCATGATGAAGGAGATTACAGAGTTGAAAAGCGGCATCAGCGATCTCGAAACCCGGGAGATTGAACTGCTGGATCAGGCCGATGAGCGTAAAAATGCTTTTCGAAATACCGAGAAGGAAGCCAACGCCAAAAAACAGTCGCTGGAAGAGGAAATTCAGGAATTGCAGCAACTGACCGGAGAACTCAAGGAAGAGATTGCCCGGCAACAGGAGGCTCGGGTGCCGCTGGTGGCCAAACTCGATACCGACGTTCTGACCCGTTATAACCGCCTGCTGAAAGCAACCGGAACCCCGTTGGTAAAAATCGACAACGGCATTTGCGGCCATTGTCATTTGAAAGTGATTCCGCAGACGCTGCACGAGGTGGGCAAAGGCGCGGTGACTACGTGTGAAAACTGCGGTCACCTGGTTTACTGCTGAGGCAATCGGACCTCGGGCCGGGACCGCGCGGCGATCGCCGGAATTGCCGGAGATGCGAAATGACTGAATATTCGCCCCAGCACCTGGGGATAATTCTCGAACATTATACCGATGCGACCGAAAATATCATTCGGCGGGAAATCGAACTGCTGGAGCAGATGGGTTACTCGTTGCGGATTTTTATTCTGAATCCGCCGGCGGAGCCTGACGTTCCGCCGCTCGGTTTTCATGCCGAACTGTATTGCGTGCCGCATGCCGCGTTCCGGTTGCTGGTGACGGCGGCGGCGGCGTTGCCACGATTGCTGTGGCGGCATCCCCGCGGCCTGTCGGCCGGGCTGTTGTC
>JAQUZV010000332.1 GCA_028691155.1 Victivallales bacterium | reverse complement strand
GGCCGACCAATGGACGGTACGGACGGCGGACGGCAGCGTTTCGGCTCATTTCGAGCATATGGTGTTAGTGACGGAAAACGAACCGGAGATATTAACGTGGCTAAAGATGTAGTCAGGATTGACGGCGTCGTTCGAGAGTTGCTCCCCAATACCATGTTCCGGGTGGAACTACCCAACGGCTATGTGGTATTGGCGCATATCAGCGGCAAGATGCGGCTTAATTTTATTCGCATCCTTCCCGGTGATACGGTAACTCTGGAAATGTCGCCCTATGACCTTACCAAAGGCAGAATCGTCTTCAGAAAGAAATAATTCCATGCCGATCCCGCTGTCCGGTTCGCTCCAGATGCAAGATTGAAAATCTTTTTACTGCGAGGAGAAAATGGCTTTTTACCGCATCAACATTCTGGCCGACAACTTTGTCAAACGGCCGAAATTGAAGGCGGAGCATGGGTTTTCCGCGCTGATTCAGTCGGCGCTGAGCAATGTGCTGTTCGACACCGGCGTCGACGGTCTGTTCCGCGACAATGCCGCGGCCATGAAGATCGAGCTTTACGGCATCGATGCGATTGTTCTCTCGCACGGTCATTACGATCACACCGGGGGGCTGGACACGGCTTTGACCGTGGCTCCGAAGTCGCGGTTGTATTTTCATCCGGCCGGAGAACAGCCGAAATTTTCCCGTGCCGCCGACGGGGCGTCTTTGCGGGAGATCGGGTTGTCGGAGCTTTCACGTCGGGCGTTGGCGACGGCCCGGGAGGAAGGACGGGTGACGGCGCTGCCGGAGCCGGTCTGGCAGTTGGCGCCGGGTATGACTTTGTTTCGTCTTCCCCAGGGGGCGTTACGGTCGCCGCAATGGCCGTTTTTCCGTGCTGAATCCGACGGCAGGCTGGTGCCTGATCCCTTCGAGGAAGAACAGTCGCTGCTGTTGGAAGGCGATGACAGTGCGCTGTTGCTTACCGGTTGCAGTCACTGCGGGCTCATGCCGATTGTCGCCCGGGCGGTGGAAATCTCCCGTCGGCCGATCCGTTATATCCTCGGCGGCACCCATCTGGACAATGCGGCGGATAATCTGCTGGAAGAGACGGCGACATATCTGCGCCGCTTTGACGCCGATTTTTATTTCGGGCATTGTACTGGCATGAACGGTTATGCCAAACTGTTTTCCCGCCTGGGCGGACGCCTCTTGCCGCTGGGCGTCGGATTGGAGCTCGATCTGAACTTATGACCTTCGCCGTTCCGGCGGTCCGGGATTATTCCGGATGACGGCGCCGCGAAGCGGCCACCGATCCTGTCCCGGCGGATCGATATCAGCCGGGAACCAGGCGGCGGTCAGTCATTCAGCAGTTCTTCAAAGTCCTGAGGCGATAACTTCTTCAATTTCTGATTACGGTCTTTCTTGTGGAAATAGGTTACTTTGGACTTGCGTACGACGGAGACTTTCCAGTCGCGTGTGGTCATGAATTTGCCGTTGGCGATGGCGGAGGCCTGTTTTTGCGGCATTTCCCAGCCGATGGAAAGACTGCCGCTTTTATAGGCGTCGTAAAAGACGCGGATTCGCGGTTCTTTGTCCCGGATAATCTGCAATTCCTCCGGCGTGAATTTCAGGGTTTTGTTCTGGCCGATCAGAAACGACCGGGCGTATGCGATCATGATCTGCATTTCCTTTCCGGTCAGTTTGTCGCTTTCCGTCGGTTCGAACTTATCGGAGGACACACAGCCCGACAGCAGCGTTATTCCGGTCAACAACAGCCATAAATATTTATGCATGACAATTTCTCCTGACGTTGGGGTTACAATCCGGTGGGCAGATCGATGAACTCGCAATCGAGGTCGAAACGGTTATGGACCAGTTCCATTATCCGCTTTACCCCCGGGATTTCGGTTTTATAATGGCCGCAACAGATTACCGGCAGACTCACCTCCCGTACCGTCTGGAAAGTGACATGGCTGATTTCGCCGGTGACTAGAGCGTCCAGTCCGGCGGTTGCGGCGGCCATGACGCCTTCGCTGCCTGGCGAGCCGGAAAGTATCCCGATCCGGTTCACCGCCGTGGCTTCCTTGCCGTACAGGGTATAGTCGCTGTCCAGCCGGTCGGCCAGGATGCCCGCCAGTTCGCCGACGGAGGCGGGGGTTGGGAGCCGGCCGCCGATGCCGAGGTCGTGTTCGCCGCAGCGGCAGAAGCCGCAACGGTCGCCGAGATCGAGCATCTCCGCCATGACGGCGTTATGGCCGTGGACCGGATGTGCGTCCAGCGGCAGATGTGAGGCGTAAAGCGAAATATTGCCGCCGAACAGCCGCCGCAGTTTGCCGGCGGTGATGCCGGTCAGGGTCCGGAAGCCGCTGCCCCAGCTCAGGCCGTGATGGACAAAAATCAGTTCCGCCCGGCGTTGCCGGGCCAGGTCGCATAATTCCGTCGGGGAATCGACGGCGAAAAGCACCCGGTTGACGGTTGCCGCGCCTTCCACCTGCAACCCGTTGTTGGACGGGTCGTCGGGGAAGCGGTTCGGATCGAGCAATTGATTCAGATAACCGGTAATATCCTTAAGTGTTGCCGCCATGGTCTTTGTCCTCCGTTTGATGTTTATCCCGGTATGCATGCAGGTCGTAACCGGGGCGGCCCCGGAAAAAACGGTAGTTCAGCACCTGCCATTTCAACTGCCGCCGGGTTTTGCGGCGCAGTTCGGCCAGAAATTTTTGGGCGCCGGCGGCGGCGATGGCGTGAATATCCGCCGTATTGCAGCGGAACAACACCGCGTCCGGAGCTCGGCAGCCCGCTGCCGTCAACACCCGGCGGGCCCGAAAGAAGAAATGGCGTTCTCTTTGATTGCGCC
>JAQUZV010000036.1 GCA_028691155.1 Victivallales bacterium | reverse complement strand
GTTGTTATAACCGCAGGAACCCCGCAACGCAGATTTTCCAGTTCGTCCAGCACCCGAAGCCGCGTCGTCTCGAGTTCGGCCGGATCTTTTGTAAAGTCCGTCATCCCCGGCGCGATCCGGTTCACGATCTCATAAATCCGCCGCTGCCCGGGGCGGTCCGGATAACCCACCTGCCGCGCCGCGGCATCGAGCGCCGAACGCAGCAGCGCCAGGGTGTCGAGGTCTTCATTGCCCTGACGGATCATTTCCAGCCGAAGCGACGGAATCGGCTCGGCGGCGGGATCGGCGGCGGGATAAAACAAATATCCGTCGCCGTCGGCTTTCGGAAACGCCGACGGGTCGCGCCAGATGTCGCGCGGCACATACCGGTTCCGGTCCGGATCGTATTTATACCAGATGTTGGTTGCCCAGTACAGCATGCCCCCGACTTCATATTTGGCCTGCAGCCAGCCGAGGAGGCGCGGACTGATGGCGGCGTCGGCAATAAGGTAGGTGGGATACGGCGGCCCCGGATTGCAGCAGGTATACCACCACACCGTTTCGCCTTTTTCCTTTCGGGTCCGAAAGTAGTCGGGATCGAACTGCGACAGCACCGGACACCAGATGTCGACATGCGACTCCAGCACCGGAAGCCGCGGCGTGTTCATGGTCAGCACCCAGCGGATATCCGGCACCAGCGCATGCAGCTTTTCGGAATATGCCACGCATTTTTGGTAATCCTGCGGCAACGGTTCGTCGAGCGTATAAACATAACCGCGCGGCAACCGCCCGAGCGCCCGGAGCCGACGGCACCGCGCCACGAATTCCTCCGGCCGCGACGGATCGTAATGAATCCGATAGGACTTAACCCGCGGGTCGTTCAGAAAACGATCGGCCTCCGGTGAATCCGGCGGCACCGGCAAGTCATCCGGCTGAACCCGGTAAGCGATGAGAAACCAGTACAGCCGTTCGTAAAGGCGGCGGCCGGCATCGGAACCGGGGGCAATCTGCGGATAAGGGGCCAAATGCTGCGGCTCGGTCCGCCAGCGTCCCAACTCCGGCTGCTCTCCCCACAGGGCATAAGCACTTTCGCCGCTCGGCGTCGACGGCAACACGGTCGACAGGACCTGAAGCGAGAGCGACAACCGGCAAGGCGCCCGGTCCAGCGTCAACTCAACGGAAGCACAATAAGCGCCCGGCACGGCGTCGGCGGGAATCTCCACATCGAAGTAGAGCGATTGATTCCGGTTCGGAGCCACGGCAAACGCCCCCTCATACGGCGGCAGCGCATCGGGAAGCCAGACCGGCCGGGGGACATGCCGGGTCAAATGCAGGTAATGGGCCCGCCGGATACGAACCTTTGCCGCGGCGATTTTCGCCCCGTTCGGACCGGAAAAGTCACCGATCCGCACGGTGGCCGCATCAATGCCGGCAGCATCGGCGGTCAGCAGCAGATGCGCCGATTCATGTTCATTGCGCAACGCCGTCAGCGACCACTCGGAACGCTCGGAACATGAAATTTTCTCTTCGCTCCCGACTTTCAACATCGGACTGACCCAACCGGCCACGCCGCCCGCCATCACCGTCGCAACGCCGCCGAGCAATGCCGACGCCCCGGCAAGCCAGACCAGCCAACTTCTTCGCCGCTGTATCATTTTTTCGCCCTGATTTATCGTCATA
The DNA here is from genome assembly GCA_028691155.1 of Victivallales bacterium. Taxonomy (GTDB): domain Bacteria; phylum Verrucomicrobiota; class Lentisphaeria; order Victivallales; family SZUA-371; genus SZUA-371. The sequence continues at coordinate 11,402 of JAQUZV010000036.1, read as the reverse complement.
AAGATGTTTTCAGGCGGTCGTCGCCCATACCACACCTCAAATCGTCGCCGTCATCATCCCACCGCACGCCTAATCGCCGCGGCCAAATCGTATTTCACCGTCAAACCCAGCGCCCCGGCCCGGTCGATTGCCGGCACATAACGCGGCGGAAGCGCCCCGGGACGCGGCGTTTCCGCCACCTCGATCGCCACCGCGGGGTTCACCACGCTTCTGACAATCTGCGCCAACTCGCGAATGGAAACCGCATGGTCGGAACCGACATTATACGGCACTCCGCTCTCGCCCCGCGCCAGAATGCCGAACAGCCATTCCACCAGGTCGTCGGCATCGAGATAACTGCGGTACGGCGTCCCGTCGCCCTTGATTTGAATCGTTTTCCCGGCCAGCGCATCCCGGATAAAGTTGCCGACCGCAAAATGAATCTCCCGGTTCAGGTAGGGGCCGACAAAAGCAAAACAACGCGGCAACAGGGTATAAATTCCGGACGCGGCGCAAAGCTGTTCCGCCTCGTATTTGGCCCGCCCGTATTCCGTCACCGGGCGACAGGGAAAATCTTCCGGCATCTGCTCCAGTTCCGGCGGCTGCACCCCGTAAACCGCACCGGAACCGGTCAGCAGCAACCGTTGCGCCCCGCAATGCCGGCTGAACTCGATCACCCGCCGCGTTCCGCCCAGAATAACGGCGGCCATTTCGCCGGGACGCAAATCGGTTACCGCCGGCGTCGCCGCGTGGATAACGGCATCGAAACGCCCGGCCGGAAAGGGAAAACTGCGAACATCTCCGCTCGTAAACGACACCCGCTCCAACCCCGCTAATTCCGGATGGCGAGCCATAAAACCATAAGGGTCCCGGGACAAAATCACCAGTTCGGTCTCCGGCAAAAAACCGCGGCGCAGCAGGGACAAAATACTTTTGCCGAAAAATCCGGTTCCACCAGTAAGAAAAATACGTTTGCCTTCAAGTGCGAACACTATAACTTCTCCGCCGGAAAAACATTCATTCTTTTTCCCCGGTCCGCTCGAAATTGATCCGCTCTTCCTCCACTACCAACGGCCGGTTCTTGACCTGGGTCCAGACCGCCCCCAGATATTCCCCGATTACGCCGATAAACAACAACTGTACCGCCGAAAGGAAAAACATCCCGATCACCATCGGCGCCAATCCCAGACTGAACGTATCCCACCAAATCAACTTCAACACCAGATAAAGCAACGCAATCATCAAACTGCCGACTCCGATAATCGCCCCCGCCAACACCGCCAGCCGCAACGGCAGTTTGGTATGATTGACGAAACCGGTCATGGCCATATCGTACAAGGTCAGCCAGTTGTTCTTGGTCACCCCGTGTTTCCGCTTGTCCTGCACAAACGGCACCTCGACCTGACGGAATCCGATTTCGTACACCAGGCCGCGAAAATAGGGATAGGGATCGTGAAATTTCCGCAGTTCTTCGATGAACCTCCGGTCATAAAGTCCAAATCCGGTAAAATGTTTGATGATCCGATGTCCGGGAGACGATTTCTGCAACAGCAAATAGTAAAAACCCCGCAACGTCTCCATCACCCGACTTACCTGTGTCCCGCTACGCACCCCGGCCACCACCTCGTAACCCGCTTCGTATTTCTCCAGAAACACCCCCAACATTTCCGGCGGTTCCTGAAGATCGCTGCAGATGTAGAGCACCACGTCGCCGGAAGTGTTCAGCAGGGCATTGTAGGGGGAACGGATATGGCCGAAATTGTTGGCGTTCAGAATAACCCGGAATTGGGGGTCGGCGGCGGCAATCCGGCGCAGAACGTCACGGGTGCCGTCGGTGGAAAGATTGTCCTCCACCACAAACTCATAGTCGTACTCCGGATGACGCGCCAGTTCGACTTTGACCCGTTCGTAAAACAACGGAATGTTCTCCACCTCGTTCCAGCACCCGGTGGCAATGCTGATAACCTTTTTGTCCATATACTTCAAAACGCCTCCAGGATGGGATCGATTAACATGTTTTGCCGAAATTCCGGTCGCGGCAGGAAGGGGAAAAGGTCCTCCAACGGTGCGGAAACCATAGTTCCGTCCGGCAGTTTTTTACTGGCCGCCTTGGGGCCGAGCTCTTCAAAGGGATCGGTCATCACCTCGATCAGCGCCGGATCGTCCGCCGCCAATATCTCCGGCAGCAGCCGTTCCGCTTCCGTGTGATGCGTCAAACGGAAAAACGGCAATCCATACGCCGCGGCCAACTTCTCCAGACAAGGCAGAATAATGCCGGAATGAGCTTCGGAACCGACAAAATTACCGTTGAAAAAGGCTTTCTGGGTCAGTTTGATGGAGAGGTAGCCGGCATTGTTGTAAACAAATATTTTCAGCGGCAACCGATAATTTTTCACCGTCTGCAGTTCCTGAAGATTCATCTGGATGCTGCCGTCGCCGGTGAGACACCAAACCCGCCGCCCGCGACCGGCAAACGCCGCCCCGATGGCCGCCGGCAACCCGTAACCCATCGCCGCGCAGGCCGCGTTGCCGAACATCCGCATGCCCCGGCGCAACGGTATCGCCTGAAAGGTACTCGTATAGGCCGATCCGTTGCCGGTAACCACAATTTCATCGCCACGCCCATACCGCACCAGCAATTCCGGCAGGACATAACTCGACACGTAGTCCCGGCGCGCCCGGTGCTCCGCCGTCACCACCGGATATTCCCGTCGCAGGCGCCGGCAATAGTCCAGCCAGGCCGCCGATTCCGGCAGGGACGGCAACGCGCAATTCAACCGGCGCAACAACTCGCCGACCTCGGCGTGTACCAGGCAGTCCGGACAAAACGTCGGTTTCTGCAATTCCGCCGCATCCGCATCCACCATGATCTTATACGCTCCCCGCGCCACCGTCTCATAGGCATAGCCGATCATCCGAATCCCCATGCGCGTCCCCAGCACCAACAGCAGATCGGCATTCTGCATAATGAAATTCGCCGCCCGCGCCCCCATAATGCCGGGACGGCCGAAAAACCAGGGATCGTCCGAGGCCGTCAGATCAACCCCGGAAATGGCGGTCAGCAACGGGATATGACAATTTTCCGCCAGACGATGCAGTTCCGCCACCGCGCCGCCATGCCGAACCCCGATTCCGGCCACCATGACAGGACGCCGCGCCCGCCGCAAAGCGGCAACCACCTCGGCAAGTCGCACTTCGGTCACCGGCGGCGTCGCCGCCCCCGTTGGAACAAAACCGTCGTTCAAGTCCTTCGGGGTCATTTCCGCCGCCTGAATGTTCAGCGGAATGTCCAGCCAAACCGGGCCGGGACGTCCGCTCCGGGCTTCATACCAGGCCCGTTCCAGCGCCGGACGAACCCGATCCACCGCGGTAATCATTGCCGCATATTTGGTGACGGGACGGACGATATCCACAATATTGAGTTCCTGATCGCCGAGCTGCCGCAACGGCAACTCCGGACAAGCGGCCACCGTCGTCGCCGTTTTGACCTGGCCGGAGATGACCAACATGGGAATCGAATCCTGCCACGCCCCGACCACCCCGGTCAGCGCATTGGTACCGCCCGGCCCCGTCGTCACATTGATCACTCCCGGCATTCCCGAAATCCGGGCATACCCTTCCGCGGCCATGGCACAGGCCTGTTCATGAAGGTTGCAGACGTATTGAATGCGTTTCTCCCGTCCCAGCGCGTCGTTCAGATGCATCGCTCCGCCGCCGGAAACGAAAAAGACATGGGAAACGCCCCAGTCCGCCAAAGTCCGAAAGATGTAATCAGCAACCCGCATGACACACAAAATCCTTGATCTGTTCCATCATATAATCCAGCCGGTCGGTCCCCATGCCGGGATACAACCCGATCCAGAAAGCGTCGTTCATAATCCGGTCGGTCTGGATGAGTTCACCGACAATACGGAAATCCACCCCGTTCACCAGATCATCGAAACACGGATGCCGGGTCAGGTTCCCGGCAAACAGATTCCGGGTCTGGATATGGTGTGCCTCCAGATGTTCGACCAGATCGTTGCGGCGGAAATTCGCTTTCCCGGTCAGGGTGAGCAAAAAGCCGAACCACGACGGATCGCTTTCCGGGTACTTTTCAAAAAGCCGAAATTCCTCCAGCTCCTTCAGTCCATCGTATAGCCGCTGAAAATTCTCCCGGCGCCTGGCGATGAAGGCTGGCAACTTCGCCAGTTGAGCACAACCGACGGCCGCCTGCATGTCACTGGCCTTGAGGTTGTAACCGAGATGGCTGTAGACATATTTATGATCGTAGCCCAACGGCAACCGCCCGTATTGTTTGGTAAAACGGCAGCCGCAGGTGTTGTCGACGCCGGAATCGCACCAGCAGTCACGCCCCCAGTCGCGAAGCGAAAGCATGATCTTCTTCAGCGACGGATTGTCGGTGTACACCGCGCCGCCTTCACCCATGGTCATATGGTGCGGCGGATAGAAGCTCGAAGTCCCGATATCGCCCCAGGTCCCGGTCAGACGGCCATCGTAACACGACCCGAGTGCGTCGCAATTGTCTTCCACCAGCCATAAATCGTGTCGCGTGCAAAAGGCTTTGACGGCATGGAGATTGAACGGGTTGCCCAGAGTATGGGCCAGCATGACCGCCTTGGTGCGCGGCGAATATGCCGCGTCCAGCAGAGACGTGTCGATATTGGCGGTTCCAGGCTCGACGTCGACAAAAACCGGCACCGCACCGTATTGCAGCACCGGCGCCACCGTGGTCGGGAAACCGCAGGCCACCGTCATTACTTCATCACCACGCCGGATCCGCCGTTCCCCCAACAGCGGCGACGTCAGCGCCATAAACGCCAACAGATTGGCCGAAGAACCGGAATTGACCAGCAGTGCAAAACGAACCCCCAGATATTCCGCCAGTTTTTTTTCGAATTCCCGGGAGTAGCGCCCGTGAGTCAGCCAGAATTCCAAACCGGAATCCACCAGATTGACCAGTTCTTTTTCATCGAACACCCGGCCGGCATAATTCACCCGACCGGCTCCGGGCACAAACGGCGCGCCCTGTCCCGGTTGATGGACCAGGCGGTAATATTCCCGAACTTTCTCCAGTATTTCGTCGTGCAGCTGCTTTACCTGGTCCATGCCAACTCCTGTTTCCGGGCCGCTGCGATATAGGCCGCAAGATCCGCCGCCGTATCGAGTTGGTGATCCCGATAAAAATGTTTGTACCATTGCGCCGTGCGGGCAAAGGTTTCCTCCGCCGTCCAGACCCCGTGCCAGTGCAATTCATAGCGGGCCTTGGCGCAATCCAGCCGCAACAATCCGGCTTCGTGCGGACCGTCCGTCGACGGACGGAACCGGGGACGAATGGCGTCCCAGTGCCGGGCCAAACCAGCCACCGCATCGCCCACGGTAACGACGCCGTCGGCGGCCGGACCGAAATTCCAGCCCCCGGCAAAGCCGCGTTCGCCCCGCAACAGTTGCTGTCCCAGCGCCAGATAGCCCGACAGCGGTTCGAGCACATGCTGCCACGGCCGCGTCGCCCCGGGCGCACGGATAACCGCCTCACTTCCGGCGGCGGCGGCTTTCATCAGATCCGGCACCAACCGATCCGGGGCCCAATCCCCGCCGCCGATCACATTGCCGGCACGGCCGGACGCCAGCAGCACCCGGTGGTCCCCTCCGTAGGCGGCCGGAAGAAAAAAGCTGCGGCGATAAGCGGCCACCGCCAGTTCGGAGCAACCCTTGCTGGCACTGTAGGGGTCGTATCCCCCCATCGGGTCGTTCTCGCGGTAACCCCACACCCACTCGCGGTTTTCGTAGCACTTGTCGGAACTGATCGCCACGATCGCCCGCACCGACGGGGTCTGGCGGCAGGCTTCCAAAACGTTAACGGTACCGATCACATTGGTCTGAAAGGTGGCCACCGGCTCCCGGTAACTCAACCGCACCAGCGGTTGCGCCGCCAGATGGAAAACCATCTCCGGCTGAAAATCCATCCAAATCCGCCGCAGTGCGGCCAGATCACAAATATCGGCAACTTCGGAACGCAACGGCAGTTGCAACAGCAACCAGTGGTTGTGTTCGCCGTCCGGCGGCAGCCCGACACCGCAAACCTCCGCCCCCAATTCCCGGAGCCACAGCGCCAACCATGAGCCTTTGAAGCCGGTATGCCCGGTGATCAGGACCCGTCGGCCCGAATAAATATTGTCGAACATGATAAATAGTCCCGTCTGTTTTTTATTTAACGGCAACCGTCATACGGCAAGCGGACGCGCCAACGGCCGCCGGACACCTCCTGGAGCCGCGACGGCGGATTATTGCCAGAATTTCATCCACGGCGCCCGACCGGAATTCCACAATTCGTTAAGCAGATGATATTCCCGCTGGTTGTCCATGCACTGCCAGAATCCTTCGTGGCGGAACACCTGCATTTCGCCGTCGGCCACGCATTGGGTCATCGGCGCCCGTTCGAAAATCAGATCGAGGTCATCATGCAGATAACGCCGGACGAACTCCCGGTTGACCACCATATAACCGCCGTTGATATAGCCGTCAACCTGAGCGGGTTTTTCCTCGAAGCCCCGGACCCGGTTGCCGTCAAGAATCATCTCGCCGAAACGGGCTTCCGGATGGACGGCGGTAATGGTCAGGAGCTTGCCGCTGCGGACATGCTGTCGATACAGCGCCCCGAGATCGACATTGGCCACCCCGTCGCCATAAGTAAGAAAGAAGTTTTCATCCTCCGCCGCGAGATATTTTGCCGCCCGGAATATCCGGCCGCCGGTCATGGTGTCCAATCCCGTCCCGGCCAACGTCACCTGCCAGTCGGATTCGTCGTTGTCGCCGTGAAAAACAATTTGCGGCTCATGCCCGAGAGTGATGGTAGCATCGGTGGTCCGCATATGGTAATTCATAAAAAAGTCTATAAAGGCTTCCCGTTTATAACCCAGACACAGGATAAAACGCCGGACGCCGAAACCGGCATAGGTTTTCATGATATGCCAGACAATCGGCTGTTCGCCGATCGGCACCATCGGCTTGGGGAGCAGCTCGGTGACTTCCCGCAACCGGGTTCCCTTACCCCCGCAAAGAATCATTACCGGGATCATAGACTTCATGCTCGGGAATCCTCAATTATTTCAGACAACCTCAATTCCGGCTCGGCTCGCAACCGCAGGCGGCCGGAACGGAAACCGGCACCATGACGTCGACCGCCGCCGGACGAAACCGTTCCCGCCGTCATTATCCCATTGCCGCAAGCGCTTTTTAATTTATATCCCGACCTGGTTGGAGTCAACCGCAGAAATCAAATCGGCGCCAAATCGCCCCCGATATTTCGCAAAATATTATCCCCGTTCCGATAACCGGCGACATGGACCCTGGACACGCCGGAACAGCATCCGGCGTCCAACGTTTATTCCGGCGGCAAGTGCGGCAGTACGATTGAAAAATATCCGGGAAGTGTTATCTTTACGTTTGGGAAGACAAAACACGAGGAAGAAACTTCGGGACACCAAATATGGAGTTGAGCCAGAAACAGAACCTGATCCAGACCATGCGTCAGGAACAGGTGATGACCCATCAGCAGATCCAGGCGCTGGAACTGCTCTTCCTTCCTGTTCTGGAGCTGGACGCCGCCATCAATGCCGAAATTGAAAAAAATCCCGTGCTCGAAGTGGATAAAGTCCCCGACGATGCCCCGGAACCGGACCCCGCGGAAGGCGACGAATGGCTGGACAAGGTATTGAAACTCGACGATGAAAACCGCTATATCCGTTCCGGCGCCGGTACGGGAAGTTATTCGAAGGAAAATGAGGAAAAACGTCAATACTATCTCGATTCCATCACCGACGAACCCTCGTTTCAGGAAACACTGCTGCAACAACTCAAATTTCTCGATTTGACCCCGAAACAACGCGACTGCTGCGAAGCCGTCATCTCCGGACTGGACGACGACGGCTATCTGATCAGCCATCCGGCGGATCTGGCCATGGCCTCGGGACAAAGCATGGCCGCGGTCAATGAAGCCATTCATACCGTGCAGCAGCTCGATCCTCCCGGCGTGGCCGCGCCCGACCTCCGCACCCGGCTGCTGCTGCAATTGGAGCGCCAGGGCCGCCGCAAAGAACCGGTTTACACCGCCGTATCGAAATACCTCAACGACATTGCCGCCAATCACCTGCCCCAGGTGGCGAAAAAGATGCATCTTTCCCTCGATGAACTCAAGGAGATCATCGGAGAAATCCAGAAACTCAACCCGCGGTTGTCTTCGGATACGGTCAGCCCGCACGAATACATCCGGGAAGAAGTGACGGTCGAAAAGGAAAACGGCGAGCTGACGGTGCGGATGAACAACGAACACCTGCCCAATCTTTACATCAGCAAGAAATACCGTGAACTGCTCGATGATCCCAATACCCCCAAGGAAACCCGCGATTACATCAAGGAAAAGCTCCAGGCCGGCGTCTTTCTGATCAACAGCATTATCCAGCGTCAGCTGACCATTCGGAAAATCGCCACCGCGCTAGTGGAATTCCAGCGGGATTTTTTCCTGCACGGCCGCGAACATCTCAAGCCGCTGACCATGGCTCAGATTGCCGCCAAAGTCGGCATTCATGAAACGACCGTCAGTCGGGCGGTGGCCGGCAAATATCTGCGTTGCGACTACGGACTGATTCCGCTGCGCAGTTTCTTCACCTCCGGTTATGAAACCGAAGACGGTCAGGCGGTATCGAAGAATGTCGTCATGGACGCCATCCGACAAATGATCGAAGAAGAAGATCCCTTTGCACCGCTGTCCGACAGCGCAATCGTCAAGGAATTAAAGGAAAAAGGTTATAACGTGGCACGGAGAACGGTGGCAAAATATCGTGACGGCATGAATATTCTGCCCTCCAACCTGCGTCGCAAGTATTGAGCCCACAGAGGAAGCTTATGACAACAAAGAACGAAAGACCGGAGGCAATGGTTCGCGGCCAGATCACCCAGCCGTATCATAAGCGGGTGGCGAAGCGAATTGACGACACCGTGGTATTCAATTTTCCGGACGGCATTCCGGCGTTCGAGGATTCCAAACGTTTCATCCTGGCGGTCAATGACAAGATCAAACCGTTCTTTTACTTCAAATCGCTGGATGTGAAGGGACTGAGCTTTGTCTGCATCGATCCCTTTCTGGTCTGCCGGGGCTACAGCGTCAAACTCGCGGCCAAGGATCAGTCGCTGCTGGGCCTGAAGGATGTCAATACCGCGTTCGTCCTGGCGTTGGTGACGGTGGAAAAAGATCCCCGGAATACCACGGCCAATCTGCTCGCCCCGATTGTCATCAATATGGAAAACCTGTGCGGCCGCCAGGTAATTCTCGACGAAAATTTTCCGGTCCGGTTCAATATCTGGGCCGGGCTCGAAGCCCAAGACCGGGAAGAACACCGCGACACGCCGCCGGCAACGGTTTAACCGCTTAGATACGGAGACGAAAAAAAATGTTGATCCTGACCCGGAAGTCGGACGAAAGCATTATCATCGGCAATAACATCAAGGTCAAAGTGCTGAAAATCCAGGGCAATCAGGTCCATATCGGCATCGAAGCGCCCAAGGATTTTTCCATCTATCGCGAAGAAATTTTCGAACAGATTCGCCGGGAAAACGCCAATGCCGTCCAGAGCAATATTCAACCGGCAATGCTGGAACAGTTGGAAAGCAACCTTACCGGCCTGAAAAACCTGCTGTTGGACCAGGACGAAAAAGATCCGGCCCGAAACAGGCATTAACTACACCGGCGTCATTCCCGGTTCAAACCGGTTATTGCCCCAGGTCGACGGAACCGTGTTCCGCGGCCCGGGGCGGATTCCGGCATCCGTTTTCCCGCCGGCAGCAAAGAGAGAGAAGTGAAAAAAAGTTGCTTTCTCCCGGTCGGTCTCTGGAAAAAACGCATTCGCCGTATAACTTACCAACATCATTGCTATAATCATAACCGGAGGTTGCCCATGCCCGCTGAAATTATTGACGGCAAAGCCATTGCCGCCCGCATCACCGCCGAACTCGCCCGCGAGACCGCACATCTTGCCCGCTCGTTCAACGTACAGCCCGGCCTGGCGGTGGTCCTGGTCGGCAACGATCCGGCCTCCCAGACCTATGTCAACACCAAAGTAAAAAAATGCCATGAACTGGGCATCTATTCGGAAAAACACGTTCTGCCGCCGGAAACCACCATGGCGGAACTGCTGCAGCTGATCGATCAACTGAACCGCAATCCGAAAGTCCACGGCATTCTGGTCCAGTCGCCGCCGCCGCCGCAGATTGACGAAGGGAAAGTGGTGGCCGCCATCGATCCCAGCAAGGATGTGGATTGTTTTCACGCCGTCAATGTGGGAAAAATGCTGATCGGGGATACCGACGGCTTTGTCCCCTGCACCCCGTACGGCATCATGAAGTTGTTGGAATACAGCAACGTCGATCCGGCCGGCAAACATGCGGTTATCGTCGGCCGCTCCAATATCGTCGGCAAGCCGATGCTGGCGTTGCTGGTACAAAAAGCCAAAGGCGCCAACGCCACAGTCACGTGCGTACATTCCGCCACCCCCGACATCGGCGCCTTCACCCGTCAGGCGGATATTCTGATCGTTGCCATCGGCAAAGCCGAATACATCACCGCCGACATGGTCAAGGAAGGGGCGGTGGTCATCGATGTCGGCATGAACCGGATCGCCGATCCGAATGCCGCCCGGGGATACCGCAACGTCGGTGACGTGGCCTATGAGGAAGTCGGCGCCAAAGCGGCGAAGATCACCCCGGTGCCCGGCGGCGTCGGTCCGATGACCATTGCCATGCTGATGTACAACACCCTGAAGGCGTGCAAACGGCATCACGGCATCGCCTGAAGTTTACGCTTCCGGCGGTACGAGCAGGGGTGACAGCAGTTCCGCCCACCGGGCGTATCCGTCCACATTGGGGTGGCTGAAATCGAAAAACATCTTCCGGGTCATGGTGCCGTCCGATTCGAGCAGTTTGGGGCCGGGATTGTGAAAGACCACCCGTTCGCCGTCGGCCAACAATGCCAGGCGCGTATTGACGGCGGCGATTTTGTGTCGTACCGGTGTATCCGGTTCCCGGCCGCGCGGAAAAATTCCGGTCAGGATAATTCGGGAGTGGAAGCATTCGCGTTTAACCCGGTTGAGGATTTTCATGATGCCCTTGGCGATTGCGGTCACGGTATCGTCGTCGATATTGTTGGCGCCGATCAGCAGAATTACCGTTGCGGGCGTAAAGGCGGCAAGATGGCCGTGCTCGATCCGCCAGAGTAGATGTTGAATATAATCGCCGCTGACAGCCAGATTGGCAGTTCGGAAACGCCCGAAGTGTCGCTGCCAGATTTCCGGCCGTCCCGGCCAGTTCCAACCGTAGAGAATGGAGTCGCCCAGCAGCAGGATATCGGCATGACCGCGTTGCGCCAGTTG
>JAQUZV010000035.1 GCA_028691155.1 Victivallales bacterium | reverse complement strand
TGTCATGCTCGATCCAACCGACATACCAGCCCAGCGACGGTGCCGCGGTCGGCGTGTCCGCCATGGTTCCGGTTTTCCCGTAGAGGCGGCCTTTTTTCCCGGCAGCCCGGAAGAGCGACTGTTTCAGGATGGTGATGGTTGCCGGTTGGAGCGACAATTCTCCCGTCAGTATACGGGTCAGAACATCGGCCTGTTGCCGGGCTGAAATCCGTAGGCTGCCGTCCAGCCAGAAGGAGGTTATGCCGCTGGAGATATCGCGGTTGCCGTAATGAATGCGATCGAGAAACTGCTGCATCCGGGTTGTGCCGATTCTGGTGGCCAGAGCCTGAAAATGCGGTACGGCCGAGACCGCCATGGCCTGACGGACCGGAAGATCGCGGTTCCACGCGGCGATAACCCGTTTTTTTCCGTCCCAGGGCAGGATATCGTCGGCGGACCCGATAATTCCGTTTTCTACGGCACAGCAGAGATTGGCGATTTTAAACGTCGAGCAAGGCGACAGCGGCTCCTCGCACAATTGTTGCCGATAGCAATAGGTGGGGCCGTCCGGAAGCGTTGTAATAACCAGGGCGGCCTGATATTCCCGCAACGCTTCCTTCACCGTATTCTCGTTGATGAACGGAGTTTGCTGCGGGGCGGTTGCCTTCCGATCCTGTCCGGGTAAAGTAACGGCGAAGTACAGCAGTACGGCAACGGCGATGAATCTGGTCATGGCGGTCCTTGATTGAAATTGTTATTTACGGTGGAGTTCTACCAGGCTGATGGCAAGATCACAGGCGCGTTGCAGGCAGGGGTCTCGTTTTATTTCCGTTGCTGCCGGGCGGCGGAAGTCGGCGACGGGATGCGGTGGCGCCGAAATCAGCGGTGTTGCCGCTCCCGATGCGTGGTAACGGAAGCCGGAGGGAATGGCCGGCAGACTCAGAAATCGTCCGGAGGAAAGGGGAATCGTTCGGCGTGGAAAGGGATTTCCGGCGGTGTCGGCGCCCAGCGTCAGCCCGGTTTTGGTGTCGTTCAGGTGTTGGATCAGAAATTCCGCCGATCCGGAAGTTTCCGGACCGAGCAGTACGGCTACGAGTTTCTGCGTGGCCCGTGGCGGTTTGTTCCCGGCGCGGTATAACGGGACCTGGGACGGCGGACAGATCAGACTCAGCAGGTATACGGCGTTGTCAAAATGGTAGCCGCGACAATGTCGCAGGTCCAGGACGATCGCGTGGATTGCCGCCTCGGCTTCCGCCGCCCGCAATTGCGTTGCTGCCGCCGTGACGATGGGTTGGGTAAGACCATCCAGGCGCAGATAGAGGATTCGGTTCTGCTCCAGTCTGACCGGGGCATATGATGATGGTGCGGCGACATCGGTCGGTGTCGCCGCCGCCGGGGTTCGGGTCAGAATCAGACCGGCCTGGAAGCCGTTCAGGAATCCCTGGAGAATCCGGTCGGTTTCCGCCGGAGAACGGGGGAGCAAATTCGGGGCGTGCTGCTGCAATTGACCGATAAGCTCGGTCAGGGCGGCGGCCGGTTCCGGACGGGGAACGGCGGTTATCGTTCGGCCGTTGGTGTCGATGGTTTCAATATCGAGCCGCAGGGGTGCCGCGGGGGCGGCGATGACCGCCGTCCCTACGGTTGTTACCAGTCCCAACACCCCGGCTGTCAACCGGAAGCCCCGAATCGTCATCACGCTATTTCTGCAGTTCCAACTGCAGCTCCATATCGGCGGCAATTACGGCCGCCGTCTGATCGGCGCGGAATGCTTTCAGTTTTTCCGCCAGGTTCTTATCCTGAAGTGCCAGGATGGCGACGGCAAACAGCGCCGCGTTTTTGGCCCCCGCCTTTCCGGCGGTAACCGTTGCCACCGGAATTCCCGGCGGCATCTGGACGGTGGCCAGCAGCGCATCGAGACCGTTGAACGGTTCGCCGGCCATCGGCAATCCGATGACCGGAAGGGTGGTATGAGCCGCCATGACTCCGCCGAGGTGGGCCGCCATTCCGGCGGCGCAGATAATAACTTTGAATCCGTTCTTTTCCGCGTTGCCGGCAAATTCAGCGGCAATTTCCGGGGTCCGATGAGCGGAAATCACCCGGGCGGCAAATGGCAGGTCGAATTGCTGTAATAATTCGAATGCTCCCTTCAGGGCGGGCAGATCGCTTTTGCTGCCCATGACAATGGCGACAAGCGGATGCGACATAGATCGTTTCTCCCTCTGTTTTTCGACGGCGGGTTTCCCGTTTTTTGCTGTTGTTTCCAGGGGAGTTGCAGCCCCCGGCGCCGGGTTCCCGTGCCGCATCCGGTTATTTGACCGGAATATGTTGCGGCAATTATCTTTTGCGGTAAAAAAAAGCCGGACACTTAAGGTCCGGCTTCATGGGACCTCCGGAGACGACATCTGCCGCCGCGATATTTTATCCGCTGCGGGCGGCAGAACTGTTTTTGCTGCCGCAAGCCACACTTGAGAGGTCACTTTCGAACGTAATCCCGACCGGCAACGTCAGGACAGGAAGCCGGGGACGGCTTCTTCTTCGGCGATATCTTCATCCTTCTTGATTTCACCGAATTCCCCGGTAATCTTGCCTTCGGCAATTTCCAGCAATGCCACGTCGATATAATTTTCGCTGTTGCAATAGCTTAACGGCCTGGCCCCCATGGCCAGCTGTTTCGCCCGCTTGGCGGAAACGATCGACAGCATCTTGGGATCTTTTATTACTTTTTTCGCTTTTTCCAGATATCTGTTATTCACTCTTTTTCTGCTCCTTATTATTGACCGCGGCACGTATCAATAATCGATAATATCGCGATGACGGTCAATTACCGTCATGTCGCCGCTGGTCACCGCTTCGATTTTCGCCTTGGCGTCAATATACGCGTCATTGACGTATCTTTCAACCAACGCTTCACGTTCCGGCGCATTTAACGCCTGTTTCAGCATGAGATAACCGACGTAGATGTAGGTCTCCACTTCCACCAGTTTTCGGGCCATCTGGTCGTGATATTCGGTATCTTTCTGGTCGATGATATACTGTACCGCCTTGCGTTGCAGCACCAGCATTTCATCGAGTTTGTTTTTCAGCCGTTGCAGTTTGCCGGTATAGGGCAGGTGCATGAGCGGCTGCAGTTCCGGTTCGATCACCCGTTGGATTACACCGCCGATTGCCGCTACTACCTGCAATTGGGTGGTGCCTTCGTAGATGTTGGTGATACGGGCGTCGCGGTAATAACGTTCGGCATTGAAGTCGCGCATGAAGCCGGTTCCGCCGTGAATCTGAATGCCGTCGTAAGCCACCGAGTTGGCCACTTCGGTGGACAGCGCCTTGCTCATCGGAGTCAGCAACGCGGCCAGTTTGCCGTAATATTTGCTCTTTTCCCGGATTTCCGGGGTGATCTTGTCCGCCGGCAGCTTTTCCATCAGGTTGGCGTAGCCGTTGCGCAGATCCACCACGCGGGTGGTGGCGTAGAGCATGGTTCTGGCGGCCTGAATGCGGACCTTCATGCTGGTCAGCATGTCGTAGATGGCCGGGAACCGGTCGATGCTTTTCTTGAACTGTTCGCGTTCGCCGGCGTACTTGCGGGCTTCGCGGAAGGCGGCTTCGGCCACTCCGAGCGCCTGGGCGCTGATGGCCACGCGGGCTCCGTTCATCAGCGACATGACATATTTGGTCAGGCCGCGGCGGCGTTGGCCGCACAATTGGGCCGGAACGTCGTTATACTGCAGCTCGCAGGTGGCGACGCCGTGAATCCCGAGCTTGTCTTCGATCCGGCGCACGACCAGTTTGGGGCCGGCTTCGCAGATAAACATCGACAACCCGCGGCCGTCGCTGCTGCCGTCTTCCGAACGGGCCAGCACCAGGTGAACTTTGGCGCAACCGTTGGTGATGAAGCGTTTCATCCCGTTGAGATACCACTGACCGTCCTTGTCCTGCCAGGCGCGGAGCCGGACCGACTGGAGGTCGGAACCGGAATCCGGTTCGGTCAGGTCCATGGAACCGTCGACTTCGCCGGAGGAGAAGTGCGGCAGGTACTGCGCCTTCTGCTCGTCGCTGCCGAAGTCGCAGATGGTTTCGGCGATATCCTGCAACCCGAAGAGATTCTGCAAACTGGCGTCGGCACGGGACACCATTTCGGTCATCATGGTATAGATGGTGTTGGGGAAATTCAACCCGCCGTATTCGTGGGGCAGCATGACGCCCATGACCCCGGCATTGGTGAGGTCCTGAAGGTTTTTCCGGGTCAGCGGATGATAGGTGACCTTGCCGTCGGCGAAATGCGGTCCTTCCTTGTCCACGGTACGGGAGCGTTCGGCGATGTTTTCGGCGCAGATTTCACCGATTACTTCCAAGACGCGGCGGTAATTGTCGATGGCGTCGGCGTAATTGACCGGCGCATGGTCGAATTTTCCGGCGAATTCATAATTTTTTTCCTTGACTCCGACCGCTTCCGCCAGATCGAGATCATCGAAAATGAATTGCAGGTCTTTATTGTCTGCGAAATAGTTTGCCATGGGAACAGCCCTCCTTAGACCTTGGCCTTGAACGCTTTAATCATGAGCGGAATTACGGTGTTCAGGTCCCCGACAATCCCGTAGTGCGCCACCGAGAAGATCGGCGCGTTCGGATCGCTGTTGATGGCGATGATCTTCAGGCTTTCGTCCATCCCGGCACGGTGCTGGACCGAACCGCTGATGCCGCAGGCGATGTAGAGCTTCGGCCGTACGGTAACCCCGGTCTGTCCCACCTGGTGATCGTGATCGATCCAGCCGGCGTCGACCGCGGCGCGTGAAGAACCCACTTCGCCGCCCAGCGCTTCGGCCAGGTCGTAAATGAGCTTGAAGTTTTCCTTGGTGCCGACCCCGTAGCCGCCGGACACGATGATCGGCGCCCCTTTCAGGTTGACGGCTTTTTCTTCCCGGATGCGTTCGATAACCTTGATAACCGTTTCGGCATCGCTCAGTTCCGGTTTCACCGTCACCAGTTTGCCCTTGCGGGAGGTATCCGGCGCGGTCATCTTCATGACGCCTTCCCGGACGGTGACCATCTGCGGGTCGTCCCAGGTGTTGACGATGGTGGCGATGATATTGCCCCCGAACGCCGGGCGGATCTGCATCAGCTTGTCCTTATAGAACTTTTTATTGACCTTGTCGTCGAAATCGTCGATCTGCAGGTCGGTGCAGTCGGCGGTGAGTCCGGCGAGCTTTTCCGAGGCGAGGCGCGGGCCGAGTTCGCGACCCTTGTGCGTGGCGCCGAACAACAGAATATTCGGTTTATGCGCCTTGATCAGGTCCATGATGACTTTGGCGTAGGGCAACACCGTGAACGGTTCGAGGCGCGGGTCCTCGACCAGGTAAACGGTGTCGCAGCCGTAATGATAAAGCGTATCGACGCAACCGGCGATTTTATCGCCGAGCAGCAGTCCTTCGACTTTGACGCCGAGGCGCTGGGCGAGTTCGCCGGCCTTACAGACTAATTCGAGGCTGACGTCGGCGATTTTACCGCCTTCCTGCTCGATGAATACCCAAACGTTACCGATTTTTTCTGCCATATTGTTACCCCAGGGTGTGATCTGAAATGAGTTCGTGCATGAGCTGACTGATGCCGTCGGCGGTCGGATCGATCATCTTGGACTCGGAGGCCTTGAGCACCACATTCTGGATATTCTTGACCTTGGTCGGCGAGCCTTTGAGGCCGATACGTTCGGGGTCGGCCTTGACGTCGGCGGCGCTCCATTCGTGAATGAGCAGTCCGCGGGAGGCCAATGCTTCCTGTTCCGCCGCCAGGGCTTCGGAGTCGGTGTAATTGGCGTTGGCGTGTTCCCGGGTCAGTTCGGAACTGGTGCGGGCCTTTTTGAACTTCATGATCCGTTTACCGTTCTGGGGACGCGGTTCGTTGGCGTCAATCACGGTCAACAGGGCGGGGAGTTTTACTTCGAGAACTTCATAACCACCCTCGATTTCCCGGCGGGCGCGGACCTGATTCCGGTTCAAATCCAACACTTCCTGGACATAGGATAGTTGCGGCAGGTGCAGCTTTTCCGCCAACTGCGGTCCCACCTGAGCGGTATCGCCGTCGATGGCCTGGCGGCCGCAGAGAATCAGGTCGAAATCGCCGATCTTTTTGGCGCAGCAACTCAGGGCATAACTGGTGGCCAGAGTATCGGCTCCGGCAAAGGCCCGGTCGGTAAGCAGCACGGCTTCGTCGGCGCCGCGATAAAGCGATTCGCGCAAGACTTCGGCCGCGTTGGGCGGTCCCATGGTACCCACCACTACGGTCGCGCCGTAACGGTCTTTAAGTTGAAGGGCGAGCTCAAGTGCATTGAGGTCTTCAGGATTGAAAATCGCGGGCAGTGCGGCACGGTTTACCGTACCGTCCGGCTTCATCGCTTCCCCGGTGATGTTTTGGGTGTCGGGGACCTGTTTGACGAAGACTATAATCTTATAACTCACAGTCTTACTCCCTGTTGCTAAAAGTTTATCTCGACTGATTCCGTAATCCAGAATCCTTACTCCACAGGAACAAATCGAACGCTAATATAGCATTATGACATAAAAATAACAGAAGCAATTACAAATAAATATCTTTTTTCTTCCGTTCCCTGAAAGAGATAGAATAGTTTTACCGTGATGGTTGCATCATGCTCCGGCTGCTGCTGTAATCCGGCCGGTTCCGGGACAAACCGGAATTGTTTTTCCGTTTGCCGCCGGGTTGGGTCAGCAGTCGGAAGGAACCCGGCGATCCCGATAGTAGTAGAGCCGGTCGCGTTCGCCGATGGGGCGCAGGACGCGGCAGGGATTGCCGACGGCCACCACTCCGGCGGGAAGGTCCCGGGTGACGACACTGCCGGCGCCGATGACCGTATCGTCGCCGATGGTGATACCCGGCAGTACGATGGCCCCGGCCCCGATCCAGACGTTGTTGCCGATCCGGACCGGGATATTGAACTGCAATCCCTGGCGGCGCAGTTCGGGATCGATCGGGTGTCCGGCGGTGGCGATGGTGACGTTCGGGCCGAACATGACGTTGTTGCCGACGAAGATATCGGTGTCGTCGACGAGGGTCAGATTGAAATTGGCATAGACGTTGCTGCCGAAGTGGGTATGGCAGCCCCAGTTGGCGTGAAGCGGCGGCTCCACGTAACAGTTTTCGCCGACTTCGGCCAGCAGTTGGCGCAGGATATCCCGGCGCCGTTCCGTTTCGGAAGGCCGGGTGGCGTTGAAGTCATACAGTACTTCGTTGCAGCGGCATTGCTCCCGCGCGATGCTTTCGTCCATGGGAAAATAGAGTTCCCCGCGGCGCATTTTATCTCTTGACGTCATATTTGTATTTATCTCCCTGATGGTGTGGTGGCATAACATTGTCGTCCCGGCCGGAGATTTTCAATCCGCCAAAAGCCTTTTTTCGTCAAAATCCCCGGGGCGGAAAGTTGTTGCCGGTCAATTATCGCAGGATCCCTTGAATTATTTTTCCGGGAGTGGTAAATTTCATGGTCATGACAGTGCACGTATCGTGAAAACGGTTTAACATGAGGTAGCAGAGATGAGCCCGAAGAAGCAGGAGTTTGCGCCGATGCCGGATAAGAACGGTTATTTCGGCAAATACGGCGGACAATACATTCCGGAAAATCTGAAGCAAGCCATGGATGATATCGATCATGCTTATGAGGAAATCATCCGGCGTCAGGATTTTCAGGACGAACTAGATTATCTGTTCAAATACTACGTCGGCCGTCCCAGCCCGATTTACCACTGTCGCCGGCTTTCCGCCCAGTGCGGCGGGGCGCAGATCTACCTGAAACGGGAAGATCTCAATCATACCGGCGCCCACAAGATCAATCACTGCCTCGGCGAAGCGCTGCTGGCCAAATATATGAACAAGACCAAGGTGATTGCCGAAACCGGAGCCGGACAGCATGGCGTCGCTCTGGCGACCGCCTGTGCGCTGGTCGGGATCAAGTGCGAAATTCATATGGGCGAGATCGATATTCAGAAGGAACATCCCAACGTCTGCAAGATGAAGATTCTCGGGGCCGATCTGATCAGTGTCACCCGCGGCACCAAAACGCTCAAGGACGCGGTGGACAGCGCCTTCGAGGAATATCTGAGGAATCCCAAGGACTTCTTCTATGCGATTGGTTCGGTGGTCGGTCCGCATCCGTTCCCCAAGATGGTGCGCGATTTCCAGAGCATTGTCGGTCGCGAGGCGCGGGAGCAGTTTCTGGAACTCACCGGCGGGTTGCCCGATGCGGTGTTGGCCTGCGTCGGCGGCGGCAGTAATGCCATGGGGATTTTCACCGCGTTTCTGGACGATGAAAATGTGCGCCTGATCGGGGTGGAACCGGCCGGTCACGGTCTGGAAACGGGTGAACATGCCGCCTCGATTTCCAAGGGAACCGAAGGGGTTATCCATGGTTTTCGCTGTTACTTGATGCAGAATGAAAAGGGAGAACCGTTGCCGGTCTATTCGATCGCTTCCGGGCTGGACTATCCCGGCGTCGGCCCGCAGCACTGCTATTTGAAGGATATCGAACGGGTGGAATATGTGACCATCGACGACAAGGAATGTCTCGATGCGGTCATGACGCTGTCGCAACGGGAAGGGATCATTCCCGCGCTGGAAAGTGCTCATGCGGTGGCATATGCCATGAAGATTGCCGGCGATCTGCCCCGGGAACAGACGTTGCTGGTCAATCTGAGCGGCCGCGGCGACAAGGATCTGGACTTTATCATGAAAGTGCTGGACATCAACTGAGGTTTTCACCATTGCCGCTCCGGCGTGCGTTGCCGGAACGGCGCTCCTTTGCTTCGATGCGATACGGTTTCCGATTGCAACAGGGGAGGCGCGATGAAGCTGATCGCTTATTTGTGTACCGATTATGTCTATTTTTCCCGGCTGCTGCCGGAGCTGCGGACGACGGCCGAAGTGTTGCCGGTGGTGGTCTGCGAGCTGCTGCATAAACTCGGCGGCAATGCCACTCCCGCAGGTCTGGCCGGTATCTGGGATTATCTGATGGGCCGGGAATCCTACGATGCGTTGTGGTGCTACGGACTGCCGGACGAAATAACCCTGGCGCAGTGTCGCCGCCATCGGATTCCCGTCCTGATTCAGGAATACTGGGGACACTATCCCGGCAATCTGACCGGTATTTTGCCGCACCATGCCGACTGGCAGGCTTATTATGCGGCGGAGTTGACCGGGGTTCGGCCGGAACCCGGCCGTAAGAACGATCATCCGGCGATTACCGTCTGCCTGAGCGATGGGCTTTACTCGGCCGAGTCGACGTTGGGCGCGGTCATGAAAGATTATGTCCCGGGTGGAAAAAGCCCGCGCAATCCGTTCTGGTATCCCAACCGGTTGTTTCATTCCTATGCCGAACTGGCGGCGCTGGTGATCGACATCTGCCGCCGCGATACGACCCTGGTCGATTGTCCGGTGCGCGTCCGCCTTCATCCCCGTTACCCCGAGCGCTTTCAGGCGGCCGCCGATGATGTGGTGGCCCGGAACGATCCGCGTTACACCGTCGATATTTCGCCGGTCGGCGATTCTCTGGCGGCCACCGATATTGTCGTCCACGTCAATTCCAATTACGGGTTCGACGGTCTGCGGGCGGGGGCGGAAGTGATTTCCGTCGGCGGCCGGGCCTTTTTCGACCATCCGCAACTGACGGCTGTCGTGGAGACCGCGTCGCAGCTGCGGGTGCAATTGCGGGACAAGGCGGCGTTGATTCGGCAGCGGGGGCGGCAGCGGCGTCAGTTTCTGCCGCTGCTGCTGCGCGATCTTACCACCAGGTTTCATCATCCCTGCCTGGAGCCGTATCCGGCGGGAGTGTTGGGCGAAGTGTTGCAACGGGCGGCGGCGGTGCCGCAGTTGCCGTAACGGGCGGCGCTGACGCAGTAATAGTGCGACAATTTGTCGCTATGACGACGGTCGTATGATGGTTTTGAGCTGGATGTAATGCTGAAAGTTGAAATGGCACGGCGAATGCTGAATCATCTCCGGAATAAAAAATAAATTGAATTTCGGGAGGTACGAATTATGAATTTGGAAAAACTTACCAACAAATCGCGGGAAGCTTTGATGGGGGCGCATGATGCGGCCATTGCCCATAACCATCAGGAAATCGGCCCGGCCCATCTGTTGCTGGCGCTGCTGCAGCAGGAGAACGGCCTGATTCCGTCGCTGATCCGCAAAATCGGTCCTTCGCCGGACGTGCTGCAACAGGAAACGGAACGCGAGCTGGCGGCCATTACGGCGGTTACCGGCGGCGGTGCCGGCCAGCTCTACAATTCCCGGGAATTTTCCCAGACGCTGGTCGCGGCGGCGGATATTGCCGCCAAGATGAAAGACGAATACGTCAGTGTGGAGCACCTGCTGCTGGGGTTGCTGGAACACGGCGGCAAGACGGCGGCCATGCTCAAACGCCAGGGTATTGACAAAAATGCGGTGCTGGAAGCGTTGAAGAGCGTTCGCGGCAATCAGCGGGTGACGTCCGAAGACCCGGAAGCCACGTTCGACGCCCTGAAGAAATATGGTCGCGATCTGACCGAGATGGCGCGACAGGATAAACTCGACCCGGTTATCGGGCGTGACGAAGAAATCCGTCGCGTGATTCAGATCCTGTCCCGCCGGACCAAGAACAACCCGGTCCTGATCGGAGAACCCGGGGTGGGCAAGACGGCGATTGTCGAAGGACTGGCGCGCCGGATTGTGCGCGGTGACGTTCCGGAAGGGCTGAAGAACCGCAGTCTGGTGGCGCTGGATATGGGCTCCCTGATTGCCGGAGCCAAATATCGCGGCGAATTCGAAGAACGGTTGAAAGCGGTGCTGAAAGAAGTCACTTCTTCCGGCGGCAACGTCATTTTGTTCATCGACGAATTGCATACCGTGGTCGGTGCTGGCGCTTCCGAAGGTTCGATGGATGCCGGCAATCTGTTGAAACCGATGCTGGCTCGCGGCGAGTTGCACTGTATCGGCGCCACCACCTTGGACGAATACCGCAAATATATCGAAAAAGACGCGGCGCTGGAACGCCGTTTTCAGTCGGTGCTGGTCGATCAGCCCAATGTGGAAGACACCATTTCCATCCTGCGCGGACTCAAGGAACGCTATGAAGTTCACCACGGCATCCGGATCAAGGATAACGCCCTGATCGCCGCCGCGGTATTGTCGGACAAATATATCTCCGACCGTTTTCTGCCGGACAAGGCCATCGACCTGATCGACGAGGCCGCCGCCGGACTGCGGACGGAAATCGACAGCTGCCCGACGGAAATCGATGAAATCGAACGCCGCTCCATGCAGTTGGAAATCGAAATCGCCGGTTTGCGCAAGGAAAAGGACAAGGCGTCGCAGGATCGTTTGGCCGAGTTGGAAAAGGAACTGGCGGAACAGAAGAGTGCCGGCAAAGCGTTGCGGGCCCGCTGGGACAATGAAAAGAAAACCATTACCGACATGCGGCAGTTGATGGAGGCGCTGGAGTTGGCCCGGACCCAGTTGGAACGCGCCGAACGCGATTACAATCTGGAAAAGGCGGCGGAACTGCGGCACGGGGCGATTCCCCGGATGGAACGGCAGATCGAAGATGCGAAAAAGAAGCTGGAAGAAAACGGCGAAGCGCGATTGCTGAAAGAAGAAGTAGACGAGGAGGACATTGCCGCCATCGTCAGCCGCTGGACTCATATTCCGGTCAACAAGCTGATTCAGAGCGAAAAGCAGAAGCTGTTGGGACTGACGGATCACCTGCATTGCCGGGTTATCGGTCAGGATGAAGCGGTGAGCGCGGTTGCCGATGCGGTTATCCGGGCGCGGGCCGGACTGAAAGATCCGAAACGTCCGATTGCGTCGTTTATTTTCATGGGCCCGACCGGGGTTGGGAAGACCGAATTGGCCCGGGCGCTGGCGGAAAGTCTGTTCGATGACGAACATGCGATGATTCGGATCGATATGTCCGAATATATGGAAAAACACACGGTGTCGCGGTTGATCGGCGCGCCTCCGGGATACATCGGCTATGACGAAGGCGGACAGTTGACCGAAGCGGTACGGCGTCGGCCCTATGCCGTGGTTCTGTTCGATGAAATCGAAAAGGCGCATCATGATGTGTTCAATATTTTCCTGCAGATCCTCGACGACGGACGGGTGACCGATTCGCACGGTCGGACGGTGGATTTCAAGAATACGATCATTATCATGACGTCGAATCTCGGCAGTGAAATCCTGTTGGATCATCCCGAAATCGACGATCGGATCAAGGCGCAGTTGCAGCAATTGCTGCGGAGCAACTTCCGGCCGGAATTCCTGAACCGGGTCGATGAAGTGTTGTTCTTCCATGCGTTGAAGCTGGAACATCTGGTCGGCATTGTCGATATCCTGCTGACGGAGGTGTCGCATCGGTTAGCGTCGCAGGAAATCACTTTGCAGGTGAGCGATGCGGCCAAGCGGTATCTGGCCCAGGTCGGTTTCGATCCGGTCTTCGGGGCCCGGCCATTGAAACGGGCGATTGTTCGTGAAATTGAGATGCCGATGTCGCGGATGATTGTCGGCGGCGAACTCAATGAAGGGCAGACGCTGGCGGTGGATCATACCGATGCCGGCTTGAAGTTCGAAGTAAAATAAGAAATTAGGTTGTTCCCGCAGAGCTTCGCGCCGGGTCGTACCCGGCCGCGATCCAGCGGCGGGACGCTGGTCGTGCAAAGCACGAAATCTTAAAAAAAACTAAAAAGAGGAGTAAAATCGATGGCGGCGAGCGAAGCAATGCGGCCATTGATTTTACGGTATTGCGGGAGATGGCCGTCGAATGCCTTTTTCGCCTCCCTGCCGGTGGGGAGTGTTGGGGTGTACGGAATCGCGGAAGAGAATAAAATCAAATGAAACCGGGCGTGATAAAAAGAAAGGTGGGAAAAAGATGAGTCGGATCGGAGTATTGTGTTTGCTTGTAATCGGGGGAATGGCCATGGCGGCGCCGACGGTGGCGCCATTGAAATTTGCCTCAGATGGGACCTTTAAAATCGTTCAGTTCACCGATACTCATCTGGAGGAGATCGACCAACAGAAGGGACAGGACAACAGTCCGGCGGCGATGAAGGCGCGGGCGGAACAGAAGTGCGCCGCCATTATTGCCGGGATTACCCGGATTGTCGAGAAAGAAAAGCCGGATCTGGTGGTTTTCACCGGAGATAATGTTTTTGCCAAAGGCAGTGATACCGCCGTTTATTGGCGG
>JAQUZV010000331.1 GCA_028691155.1 Victivallales bacterium | reverse complement strand
CACCCGCGGCAATGCGGGCACGCCCTCGCTGATGCCGCTTTCATAATCGAGGAAATGAGCACATTCGTGCCAGACCACATTGGCGCCGCCGCCGTAGCTCCGTCCCTCGTCCCGCACCTGCGCCCACCCCAGAATCATGGTGCCCGATTCATAGGATGAGCCATCCAGCACCTCCTCCCCCTCGTCGATTACCTGCGTTCCGATCCGACGCGGTCCGGTCACTACATACGAACCGGGATAAATCAACACCTGCCGCAGACTGGGATAACACTCCCGACCTGGAGCATGCAGCAGCAGTACCCCGGCCAAAGCCGCCACCGTCACCCGGATCTCATCGTCAACCGTTTGCCCGCCGCAGCCTTCAAAATTCTTCTCCGCCAGAAAAACATTGGTCAATCCTTCCAGTCTCACTCGCAGTTCCGACGGCAAATGACGGTAAATCCCGACGTTCTCCACCACGATCCGCCGCAAATGTTCCGGCAACGGCATCGCCGCCAGCCGTCGTCGCCGCCGTACCCGATACATCACCGCCGCCACGGCGGCCGCCACGGCCACCCCACCCGCCACCGGCAAAATAATGATTTTCGGTTCAACCATGTCCCATGCCCAACTCCGGTTAAGAAAACACCAGATAACGCCCGGCTTTGATCGCCAACTTGCCGGTAATACCGACCGTCGCCAAATCACGCAATCGGGTCTGGCGTCTGGCCGCGATAATTTTCTTCACACTTACCGGACCCAATCCCGGCACCCGCAACAGCACTTCCCGTTCAGCACGGTTGATGTAAACCGGAAAAAACTCCGGATGCCCGTCGGCCCAGGCCTCTTTCGGATCCCGGTCCAAGGAGAAATTGCCGTCATGTCCGAACATCATCTCGCCGGCATCGAAGCCGTACTGCCGCATCAGGAAATCGGCCTGATACAGACGGTGTTCACGGGTAAAGCGTGCCTCCGGAGTCAGACTGAAGCGCTGTTCGCCGGGAATCTCCGCCCGCCCCAGTCCCGGCTGGTAGGCGGAAAAATAGATGCGTTCAAACTTCAGCCGATGATAAATGCCGTCCATATAGCGGACAATCTCGCGATCATTTTCATCCGACGCCCCGACAATGAACTGCGTCGTACATTTTACCCGGGCATAACGCTGCCCCGGCGCCGTCTGTCCGGCCATGAATTTCAACGGCTCGATGATGTCGCGTTGGTAATTTTTGCAATCGGACAACCGCTGGAAATGGCGTGCCCCTGGCGCCTCGATGTTCAGCGACACCGCCGTAGCCAAACTCAATGCCTCCTCCACGGCCGCCGGCGACGCGCCGGGAATTATTTTCAGATGAATATACCCTTTATAATGATAGCGATAACGCAGAATTGCCGCCACCGCATTCAAACGCTCCATGGTGGCATCAGGCGTTCCGATCACCCCCGAACTCAAAAACAGCCCCAGCAGCCGGCGCTGCCGCTGATATTCCATGAAAAACCGCGCGATTTCCTCCGGCGTCAGCGCACAGCGCCGCACATTGGTTTCCGAACGCAGCGGACAATATTTGCAGTCATTGGCACAGGCATTCGACAACAAGGTTTTCAGCATGATCCCGGTCCCGCCGCTGACCATCGGCACCGGATAAAGCCATTTGCCGTCCAGACCGCGCCGGCGATGCTCGTCCTTCCCGGTTGCGCAGGCACAGGCCAGGTCATACTGCGAATCGGCGGAAAGTATATCCAGTTTTTGCCGGGTGTCCAGTCCCATGGAAGATCGCTCCCGAATAATGGTCATGACCTGGCGTCGTCCCACGGATTAAGACTTTGTCACATCATGGTGTTCTTCTATAATTATTACGGCAAAATCGTTTTCTGCAAGCGGTAAAACGACTTGAATTTTAAAAATTTTCCATCATACTTTCAATGCGTTCGGCCATCGTGAAACCACATTGTAAAACGAATTGAAATCGCGCGCCGAATTCAGATTTTCAATTCCGGGAACAACCTTATATGAGCAGCTTTATTATTGAAGGGAAACATCGTCTCCACGGCGAAATCCAAGTCGGCGGCAATAAAAACGCCGCCCTGCCGATGATTGCCGCCGCGTTGTTGACCGACGAGCCCGTAATCATCCACAATGTCCCCCATATCCGCGATGTCGAAGCCATGCTGGATCTTGCCGTCACGGTCGGCGCCGACGTCTCTTTCACCGCCAATACCGCCACCATCCGGGCGCGCCGCTTCCGCACTACCCTGCTGCCGCAGCAGCTCTGCTCCCGCCTGCGGACCTCATTGCTGCTGGCCGCACCGTTGCTGGTCCGCTGCGGTCAGGTGGAACTCTGGCCGCCCGGCGGCGACGTTATCGGTCGGCGCCGTCTCGACGGTCATTTCTATGGGCTGAAATCGCTGGGTGCCGTCATCGCCGCCGACGGACTCCCGTTCCGAATGACCGCCGACGGACGCCTCCGCGGGGCGGACTTGTTCCTCGACGAAGCCGGAGTTACCGCCACCGAACAGCTTATGATCGCCGCCGTCACCGCCGCCGGTATCACCATTATCCGCAACGCCGCCTCCGAACCCCATGTGGCCAATCTGGCCGAACTGCTGCTCCGGATGGGCGCCGACATCTCCGGCATCGGCAGTAATACCCTCACCAGCCGGGGAGTGGACCGTCTGCACGGCGCCGAGTGCCGAATCATGGGCGACCATATCGAAGCCGGCAGTTATCTGGCCCTGGCGGCCGCTACCGGCAGCGAACTGACGGTCCGCGGCATCGAGCCCCAACATTTCCGCATGACCCGCCGCATCTTCGAACGCCTCGGCCTCAGCCTGATTATCGAAGCCGATCGCATCGTCATTCCCGGCGGTCAACATCCGATTGTCGGCAAGGATTTCGGCAATGCCATC
>JAQUZV010000330.1 GCA_028691155.1 Victivallales bacterium | reverse complement strand
CGCACGTTCAAAACCCTGAATCAGGAAACCATTCAGGACCGGAAACATCAGGAACTGCGGCAAGAATTCCAAAACGAATTTGCCGAACTCCGGCGTTGGCTGGATCGGCCGGATCTGTCGGAATGCAACGCCGACGAACTGTTGCGCATCCAAACCCGCCTGATCAACCTGCTGAAAAAACTCGGCGAAAACCGCTTCCTCTATGACTATATGTCTCCGGCAGACCGACAGTATCTCGACGGCCGGGTCGTCGCCCTGAAAAAGATCCTCCAGAACTACAAAGATCAGGAAAACCGGAAAAAAGCGACCGACCTCGACGAACGCCACCGGCAGCAGAACGACCAGCGCCGCAACCATGAAAGAAATGATCTGGTCGTCAATAATGAAATCAACCATTTTATCCTGGCCGCCGCCCGTTTCGCCGCGCTGCCGGAACGGCAGCGCAATGTCGTTACCCTTGGCCAGGCTTTCAGTATGGTCTCCCGTAAAGATTTGCCCGAACGTTTTTATCCGCTGCAGAATTTTATTCAGTCGGTTTATCGTCTGCCGCGCAATGCCGCCGCCGTCGTTTCCGCCTACCGGCAGTATTTTCTGAACCAAAGCATTCCAGATACGGAACCGTTACAGGGCTTCACCATTACCGACATCGAACACGGTAATATTTATCTGGAAATGAAGTTGGACTACGGCGTCCGCAAGAAGCGAATCTCCTGGTGGGAACTGCCGGGAAAGTCCCGGGCCGCCCTGCTCGAACACGCTTTCGGCACCGGCAAGCGGCTCCAAGGAATAAGAAGCGAAGATATTGCCGTAATCCTGCGCGAACTGCTGAACTGCAACGCCTATGAAACGTTTTTTTCGTTACTGCAGCAATCGTCGACACTTAATGAGCAGGATGAAAAATTATGGCGGGAAACCGGCAATCTTTTTCACCGGACCGCCGCCGAAATCCCGATGATCATCCGCTGGAATCAGGCGCAACAGTATCGGGAACAAAAGAATTATACCGCGGCATTCGATACGTTGTCACTCATTGCCGCCAAAGGAGCCGGCACCGATTTCCAACAGCGTTTTGCCGCCCGGATGGCCCGGGACATGGAATCGCTCCGACGGACCTCTCCGTCACTCCGGCTACGGGAAATGCTCCACGACTTCGAACAGCACTTCCGAGCCGGAAAATATTCGGAAGCGCAGCAGATCATCATGTCGGCCTACTCGCGCTACAGTCATTGCCCCGACCTCTCCGCCATATTGGAGCAACAACTGGAAAACAGCCGAAAAGCCGTTTCATCCCACCGGGATCAATCCTCCCCCCCCGATGCCGTTCGGATGAACGCAATATTCGGGGCACCGCCACCACCCGGTGTTATTCAGAACCGGACACTAATGATCGCCGACCACAGCCGTCTGCCGGCGGCTTCGCCGGTAAGGACCGCGCTGACAATGGTCGGCGACTGGGATATCGGCGACTGGCCGGCCGTTGTCGCCGTGATGCCGACCTTGAAAGCTCATTTCGACCGGGAATTTACGCTCTCTTCCCCCCGCTTCAATGACGATAGAGACGCGCTGCTGTACTGCTCCGGACTGGCCGCCGTGTCCCGGGAAGCATATCCGTTGCTGGAAAAAATTCTGCGCCGATTGCTGTCCGACCCCAACGGCAAACCGTCGTCCCGAGCGGCAACCGGATTCGCCGCCGCATTATATGCCGGAATCCGGCAATATCCCCACGCCATCTCCCTGGTCCGGGGGGCCGCCACCGACACGCCGGACAGCCTCCGGTTTCAACTCGGCATTCAGGAATTGCAGTTGCTGCTGCTGCAACCGGATTTCCGGGAGCAGGATTTTTCCGCCGCCGCCAAGGCCCTGCTCCGCAATTACGGCAGTCAAAAGCAGTACCGCCATGATCTAGCCTGGATTGCTCTGGCCGATAAAATCGTCGGGGGCAACTTCACGTTCAGTGATCTGGATGCCGTTACCGCCTGTCCCCCCGATAACGGACAACTCTGCACCGGCCTGGTTGCCGAAGCCGCCGCCTATGCCGCCGTTCATGATCGCTTTCCCGACAACGGCCTGCTGGCCTTGGCCGATCTCAATGACAAAGTCATATCCGGCAATACCGCCAATGCCGACTTATGGCGGAAAAACCTCTTCCTGAAGTTGGCGGCCGCTTCCGGAATCGATGAGTTTTCCCATGATCTGGACGATGCCCTCCATGACTATCGCCTCTGTGCCCTGCCCTGGTATCCATCACTGTTATTGCTGCAATTCGCCGTCGCTTCAGCCCAAAATCCGGAAACAGGACCAGATCTGGCCACGAGCTATCACTCCGCCGTCGGAAACTGCCCCCTGGCCACCCCGGCGCTCGACAATGCCTGGCGCGAATTACACCATGATGATCCTTCCGCCTGGCTGGCCCGTTTACCGCAACAGCACTGCCGAAACAAATTTTTTATCACGGCCGCAGCCGGCCTCTGGTTCAACTTCTACCGTTATGCCGCCGTCGACCGTATCCTGAAATTGCTCCGGGAACAGGAGAGCATCCTGTCCTGGGACGAACGACTGCTGCAGAAAAAGATCGCCAGGCTGATCATGGAGTAAGAGCAAGTCATGCCGAACAGTCACATATTGGTGGTTGATGAAAATCCGGTCACACTCACGGCGCTGGAAAGTTTTCTGGCGAACAAAGGCTATGAAGCCATTGCCGCCGCAACGGGACTGGAGGCGGGACAATGTCTGAACGAACACCAGTTCGATCTGCTCATCACCTCTCTGCGCATGCCGGGCATCGACGGAATGTCCCTGATGCAGATGGCGCGTCAACTCCATCCGCACAGTGTGGCCATCGTGACGATAGAAACCAGAAGACACCATGATGCCCTGGCCGCCTTGCGTTACGG
>JAQUZV010000034.1 GCA_028691155.1 Victivallales bacterium | reverse complement strand
CTACGCCACGGCACGATCATCGTCCGGATGTGGCATGAAGAGAAGCATGAGGTCGTTATCCGTGCCAACGGTTATGAATACAACGGTCAACTGTACCGTTCGCTGACCGCCGTCGCCGGTAAGATCACCGGGGCGCACTGGAACGGGAAACGCTTCTTTCAACTCACGGAGAACTGATGGATCAATCAACGCAACTCAGGCGCGCATATCGGTGCGCGGTGTACACCAGAAAGAGCCATGAGGAAGGCTTGGAGCAGGAGTTCAATTCGCTGGACGCCCAGCGCGAGGCCGGGGAAAACTACATCGCCAGCCAGAAGGCGAACGGCTGGGTGTGCCTGCCGGAACGTTATGACGACGGCGGGTTCAGCGGTGGCAACACGAACCGGCCGGCCTTGCGGCGACTCATGGCGGATATCAAGGCGGGAAAAATAGACATCCTCGTCATCTACAAAATCGACCGGCTCACCCGCTGTCTGACGGATTTCAGCGAGTTGCAGGAGTTCTTCGACGCCCATGATGTTTCCTTCGTGAGCGTGACGCAGGAGATCAACACCAGCACCTCCGCCGGACGCATGATGCTGAATATTCTTATGACGTTCGCGCAATATGAACGCGAGATCATCGCCGAACGCGTCCGCGACAAGGTCGGGGCGGCGAAGAAACGCGGCAAAAACTGCGGCGGCTATCCGGTGCTCGGCTATGACGCCGATCCGGTGACGAAGAAATTGATCGTCAATGAAAAAGAGGCGGAAACCGTCCGGTTCGTATTTGAAAGATACAATGAGTGCGGTTCGGCAAAGGAGGTGGCGACCGAACTGGAACGGCGCGGCTGCCGGGGCAAAGTTTGGACAACAAAACACGGCGTAAGGCATGACGGCCAAATCATCAACAACCAGATGATTTACCGGATGCTCAAAAATCCGCTCTACATCGGAAGGGTTCCGCACAAAAACACCAGCTATCCGGGAGAACACCGCGCCATCATTACGCAGGAGGAGTGGAACAAAGCGCAACAGCTGCTGAAGAGCAATCTGACCCACGACGCCAAGCGGCGCAGTCCGAAATTACAGCCGTTCGCCGGACTGGTGACCTGCGGACACTGCGGCGGCGCGATCACGCTCAGCCATACGGTGAAGCGCGGAAAGCACCGATACGGATATTACATCTGCAACGAGGACGGCAAGCGAAACTTCAGCATCTGCCCGACGCCGCGCGTTCCGGCCGCCGACTTTGAAGCGCTGGTGGTCAAGGAGCTGGCGGCGGTATTGAAAACGCCGACCATGCTGGCGCAGATCGACGAACGTTTGAATGCCGCGGGGCATGGCACGGAGACGGCGGTCAAGGCCATGGACAATCTGAATGCGCTGTGGGAGGTCATGTGTCCGGCGGAACGTTATTCGCTGATACACGCCGTCGTCCGGCAGATCACCATATTCAAGGATCATATCAAAGTCGAATTCAATCGGGATGGGTTGGCGACGCTTCTGACCGAGGCGGGAATGGAGGGAACGCAGGAACAGAATTGAAACGGACGAAACCGGCGCGGTCTTCATGAATATCCCGTGCTGTTTACGGAAAAGTGGGAAACGGGTGATGCTGATCGGCCCGGAATCCTCTTTCGAGGACTTCAAAAATGAGTCGCTGGCACGGGCGATCATAAAGGCGTATCAATGCGTGCATATGCTGGAAACGGGAAAGTTCGGCACGGTTTTGGAACTCGCGCAGGCGCTGAAGACCGACCGTTCCGCCGTCGCCCGGACGCTCGCGCTGGTGAATCTCGCGCCGGATATTGTGACGGCGGTTTTCAACGGAACCGCGCCGGAGACGCTGACCATGGCAAAGCTCGCCGGCGGCATTCCCGACGACTGGCGGGAACAGCGCGAAGCGTTCGGCATGGCATAAGCGCCCGCGATCCCGGCAGCCGTCGCGTTCTGCCGGGAATCTTCTTTTCAGGACTTGAGAAGTCGGCGGTTCGTAAAAATCGCAAGATGCCACTCCAAGCGGCACGCCTAAACATCAAATCCATCATTGCTGAATATCAATGACTTGCAAAGAAGGATCAATCCTTCTCCAAATCTATAAAACAGAGACGGAGAGACGGTTTCGGGCGGATTCGACCGTTTTTGGAAGGATGCGGAGACTTGACCGGAATCCGCAAAACCATGCGGCGCAACGGATCGTTGCGGCAATAAAAAAGCCGTCCATCGGACGGCTGAATAAATAATTGGTAGCGGGGGCTGGAATCGAACCAACGGCCTTCAGGTTATGAGCCTGACGAGCTACCACTGCTCCACCCCGCATCATCGATAATCGCTTGCAACCTCTCATATCGATCGGTTGAGTTATTAAAATAACATTTAAAACCAAAAAGTCAAGCAGGAAGCAGGAAAATATTCTCACTTTTCCGCTCCCGGACCAACCTCGTTATGACCCGTCATCAGGTCCTTCGAACCTAAGCATCCCCACCTCAAGCGGTTATTGCCGTCAACATCAGGAGACGTAATGGCCGCATCCGAAATCATTGCTCCCGGATGCGGCCGACAATATGGCGTAAAGCGCCCGTGTTATTTCCGGTGAAACAGTTTGGCGTACACCGCTTCCCGCGTGTTCTGGAAGAGCGAGTACAACCCCGGAATGAAAACAATCCCCACCAGAGTCGCCAACACCATCCCGCAGAAAGTAGTCACCCCGATAGCCCGGCGGCTGCCAGCGCCGGCCCCGGAAGCCACCACCATCGGGAATACCCCGAGAATGAAGGAGTAAGCCGTCATCAGCACGGCCCGGTAACGAATCCTCGCCCCGCTCATCGCCGCCTCTTCCACCGACTTGCCCGCTTCGCGTTCCTGTTTGGAGAATTCCACAATCAGAATGGCATTCTTGCTGGCCAAACCAACCAACATAATCAGTCCCAACTGAGCGTAAATACTCAACGGCATCCGGAACAGCAACAGACCGATCAGCGCCCCCAGAGTGGCAACGGCAATGGAGAGAATAACCGAGGTCGGCACCGTCCAGCTTTCATACTGCCCGACCAGGAACAGATAGCCGAAAACCAGCGCAAACGCCATCAGGATGATAATCTTGCCCTCATTGCGACGTTCCTGAAAGCTCATTCCGGTCCAGGCAATGCGGTAATCGCGCGAAAGCGTACTGCGGGTCAAAGTCTGCAGTTCCCGCATTATTTTCCCACTGCTGACTCCGGGAAGCAAAATCACATTGACCTCGGCGGACATGAATTGCGTGAAACGCTCCAACTGCCGCGGCCCGGATGTATAATGCAAAGAAGCAATGGCCGAAAGCGGAACTTTCTTTCCGGTCGTGGTCATAACGCTGATCCGTTCAATGTCATTGATGGTACTGCGATATTTCGCGTCGGCCTGCATTTTGACGCGGAAAGCGTAACCGTACAAGTTGAAGTCATTGACGTAATACGGCGCCAGCTTGCTCTGCAACGCCGTGAAAACATTGCGCACCGGAACATTGAGTGCTTCCGCCTTGGCCCGATCCAAATCGAGATATAACTGCGGCGAATTGGCATCGAAAGAACTGAAGGCGTACATCACGCCCGGGATTTGATTGATTTTCCCCAACATGGTACGCAGTGCCGCCGCCAGTTCCTGCGGCGTTTGTCCTCCGGTGGCCAGCAGTTCCATGCTGACGCCGCCGGTAACCCCCAACCCCATGATCGCCGGCGGGGTGAAGGCATTAACCGTCGCCTGCGGGAATCCGGCGCACGCGGTCTTCACTTTATCCAGAATAGTATCGAGACTCAAATCCGGCGTCTTCCGTTCCGACCAGTCTTTCAGCTTGACGATGATCATACCGACATTTTCACCGTTCCCGCCGATGATCCCGAAACCGCTGACCGCCATGATATGATCGACCCCCGGAATCTTATGAATCTTTTCATTTGCGTCCAACAATACTTTGTCCGTGCGCGCAATCGTGGCGCCGGGCGGCAACTGAACGGCGCAAAACAAGGCCCCCTTGTCTTCTTTCGGCAGGAAAGAAGTGGGAATGGTTTTGAAGAACCAGTAGTTCAGGAACAACACCCCGCCAAACAGAATTATGGTCAGCAATGCCCGCCGCACCAGAATCCGGGCCAGAAACAAATAGGAGTGGGAGGAAAACTGCAGCACGCCGTTGAACCACTTCAACGGTCCCCGCGCCGGGCGATGCGGACGCAGAATAATAGCGCACAACGCCGGACTCAACGTCAACGCGTTGATGGTGGAAATAACAATAGCAATACACATGGTTACCGCAAATTGTTTATAAATGGTTCCCACCATGCCTTCGTAAAACCCAATCGGAGCGAAAATGGCCAGCAACACCAACGTTGTGGCGATAACCGCCCCGGTTACCTGGCGCATGGCTTTGATCGCCGCTTCACGCGGCGACAGCCCCTCCTGTTCAATCAGCCGCATGACGTTTTCCACCACCACAATGGCATCGTCAACCACCGAACCGATCGCCAGAATCATGGCGAACATCGTCAGCACATTGGCACTGTATCCGAACAAATACAGAAACAGCACCGTCCCGATCAATGATACCGGAATAGTGACGGTCGGAATCAGCGTGGCCCGCCAGTCCTGGAGGAAAATATAGGTAATGGCCACCACCAAGGTCAAGGTCATCAACAGGGTCTGAATGATTTCCCACATGGTGGCACTGACGAATTGGGTCGGGTCATAAGCCAACGTCCACTTCATCCCTTTGGGGAAATACTGGGCCAAGTCGGCCACTTTGCTCTTGGCCGCTTCAATGACCGTCAGGGCATTGGCGTCATTGTTGCGGTAAATGGCCATCATCACCGCCGGTTTGCCGTCGTAATAACTGTTGCCGCTGTAACTGGCGGCGCCAAGTTCCACCCGGGCAATGTCCCCCAGCCGCACCTGACGGCCCCTTTTGCCGCTGCGAACAATGATATTTTCAAAATCATGCGCGGTTTTCAGACGCCCGGTGGTATTGATCTTGTACTGCATCACGTCATTGCTGTACTCCGCCCCGACCGAACCGATGGCGGCCTGAACATTTTGTTTCTCGATCGCCGAACTGACTTCCGAAGTACTGATTTTCAGCGCCGCCATCCGTTGTGGATCCAGCCAGATGCGCATACTGTAATCCAGGGCGCCGAAGATCATGGCGTTGCTGATGCCGTCGATACGCGACAAGGCATCTTTGACGTTAATGCTGACGTAGTTGCTCATAAAGAGCTTGGTCATGTCTTTGTCTTCGCTGGTAAAAACAAAAACACCCAGAATATCGGTGGACTGCTTCCGCACCGGAATCCCGAGTGCCGTCACCTCTGCCGGCAGCAACGGTTTGGCCCGCTGCACCGCATTCTGAACATTGACCTGGGCGATATCGGCATCAGTGCCGGATTCGAAGGTCACCGAAAGCTGATAGTTGCCGTTGTTGTCCGACTGCGATGAGAAATAGATCATCTTTTCGACGCCGTTGATCTCCGCTTCCAGCGGCGCGGCCACCGTATCGGCGATCACCTGGGCGCTGGCACCGGGATAGGAGGCACGCACCATAATCTGCGGCGGCGCCACTTCCGGGTATTCCGCCACCGGGATTTGAAAAATACACATCGCCCCGGCAATTATGGTAACAATGGAAATAACCATCGCCAGCTTGGGCCGGCGGATAAATACATCGGAAATCATAGTTTACTCCTTGATATCCTGCATCGGAACCGGCGTTACCGGAGCCCCGGGAATAACTTTATGGGTACCATCGGCAACCACTGTTTCACCGACCTGGAGTCCGGAAAGCACCAGAATCCGCTTCCCGACGACTTCTCCCAGCCGAACATCGCGCCGTACCGCCCTGCCGTCGGCGCCGAGCACATAGACATAACTGCCCCGAACGTCGGAAAGTACCGCCGAGGTCAGGATACCGGGCAGCGGCCGGGCCAGCTTTTCCGCCAGCAATACGGTGACATAACCACCCGGCAACAACTTCATGTCCGGATTGGCAAATTCGGTCCAGATGGTAATGGTTCCGGTCTCGCTGTCCACCACGTTGTCCACAAAGGCAATCTTGCCGGGTTCCTTATACGCCTTGCCGTTGGAAAGCCGAATTCCCAGCGAAATATTATCGCCTTTGTCGCCAAGGTTTTTAAACAGGTTGAGAAAATCGCGTTCGCTGATGGAGAACTCGACCTGAATCGGATCCATACTGACGATTTTGGCCAGATAGGTGCTGGACGGAGTCACATAATTACCCAACGTATGCTTCACCTCTCCGATCCGGCCGGAAATAGGGGCATAAATCTGGGTATAACTCAAATCGTTACGGGCGTCCAGCAGTTCGGCCTGGCAGGCCTTGTATTTGGCCCGGGTGGCCTCGAGCAGCCGTTCCGCTTCTTCCAGATTGGATTTGGAGACGGCATTGCTGGTCTGCAGCCGTTTCTGGCGTTCATAGTTTTTCTCCGCATATTTCAATTCCGCCGTCTGCTGATCCAGATTGGCCTGGGCCGTCATGGCCTTGGCACGATAGGAAGTATCTTCGATGGTAAACAGCAACTCCCCTTTCTTGACCAGTGAGCCTTCCTTGAACTTGATGCCGGTAATGGTACCGTAAATCCGTGACGGCAGGTTCACTTCTTCGACGGCCTTTACCGTACCGACATATTCTTTCGGCGTAATATGGTCGATGGCGGTAACTTTGTCCACGCCCACCAATGGCGGCGGCGGCGCGGTCATTTTTGCCCCTCCCTTCTTATCCTCCGCCCGAAGGCAAAAACAGATTCCAGCCAACAATATTATGCTGATTTTTCTACTGATGCTCATAAATCGCTCTCTCTTTAAGAATAGTCATCTTTTTAATAAATTTTTCCAGCAACACCATTAATAAAGCCGTTTCTTCCGGCGTAATTTCCCTGATGAACTCCTCCGTCTTCAAGTCCAGATAATCTTCCACTTGTTTAAATTTTTTTTCCGCCTCATCCGATAATTTAATACAAATCGCCCGCCGGTCCGACACACTCGAACGCCGACACAACAATTTTTTACTGACCAGAACATTGACCTGTTCCGAAGCTGCCGCCGCACTGACGCCCAATTCTCCGGCCAGGGTTTTGAGACTGATTCCTTCCGGCGCATCCGAAGTCATTTTCCTTACGATCTTAATCAGGTTCACTTGCGAAATCGGCATATTATGGAATGCTTTGACTTCTTCCGGCGTATGGATGTTATTGCAGGATTCATGAAAGATATCTCCCAGCATAAAGATCATCTTCCAAATGCTCCTCGCCGGGATCTGGTTATCGATTATGGGTCCGATACTCTTCACAATTCCATTCCTTAAATTAGTTAAGGTTCCCTAAATATAAGGAATAGTTAATTTTTTTCAAGTAGCGGTTTTAAATTTTTCATTGCTTTGTGATCCGATAAAAGAAATTCCGGCAGTAAAATCCGATGGGAGACCGGCCCTAAAACCAACAGCCGTACCGAACATCCCGCGCCGGACGCCGGCCGGAAGCGGTCAAGGACATCGGAAGCATGACCATTAAACTGAAATCTTAATCTATACGGTCTATTTTGTCGCGGTATTTGGTTCCGGTTTATTTTACATTAATACGGCGGTTTAGTGATCCCCCACCAATCGGGGGGAATAAAAGCGACGTGTTTCCGGGCCGGGGACGAATTCCGCCGGGGCCGGGACAGAGTGAAAAAACCGTGCGTCGGGATTTTTCATCGGCGGGAAAACACACTTCCCGACCAAATATCGCCATCATCGGCATGGCGATTGAAACAGAATCCCGGCCCGGCATGATTGAAAAGTAAAAAATCCCCGGATGAAACTCCGGGGCGGGACAGACCGGCGAAAATAAGCCGCCACGTGATGACGACGGTGGCCATCGTCACGTTCCATTTACCGGGCCAACAATCATGCGGCGGCGACAGCCGCCATCACAACCGGAAAGACCGCGTTCAGCGGACCTCCAGAATACTGTTCAGGGTACCGAAATTGTTTTGGGTAAAATGCGGATTGTTTTGATCGATAAGCCAGGAATGATCGACTTTGAATTTATATTCATAGTCGCCGGGAGCAAGCGTCATGGTACAGGAATAATTGCCGTCGCCTTTGAGATCGAGTAATTGCTCCCGGGCCGCATCCCAGTTGTTGAAGGTTCCGGCCACAAATACGGCGGCTCCGGGCTCCGCTTTCAAGTTGAACATGACCTTCTTCATCGCCGCAGTCTTGTTTTTCATCATGCTGCTCCTCTGTTTTTAAATATTACGGGAATTTTTCCATCGAGTAATATTTATATATAATAGCGTGTTTACTAAAAAAAATCCATTATATAATTATCAGAAGGGGAAAAAAGCGGCGAGAATTATTTTTTTTAAGGCAACTGCTTGATTTAAAAGATAAAACGATTATCGTTACATAGCGTTTCACAACGTAATGAAAGGACGTTATCGATGAAAGGACTTACGGAAAAACAACAGAACATCCTTAAATTCATTGCCGAATTCGAGGAACAGGAAAACATGGCTCCCACCGTGTACGAAATTGCTGATCAATTCGGGATAAAAACCGCTACGGTTTTTGCCCACATCCGGGCGCTGCAACGCAAAGGAGCACTGACCCGAACATCACAGGCCAGAAGCATCAAACTGACCAATTCACCCCGGCGCCAGGCCGCCGAATACCGTGAAAGCATCATCCCTCTGGAAAACAGCAGCGAAACTACCGGAGAACTGATGGTCGACCGTCAGTTGCTCGGCGATGCCGCCGGTGATTTTTTTGCCTATAAAATGATTGACAATGCCTTGCGCGATTTCGGCATTTTTACCGATGATATCGTGATTGTGCACCGCAGCGGGGAATTCAGACCCGGCGATCTGGTCGCCGTTGAAATTGCCGGCCAGACCATTATCCGCTCCGCCTATCCCAGCCCTCAGGACAAGATCGAACTGCGTCCGGCCAATCCGGACTTTGCGGTCAAGGAACTGGCGGCAGGCGAGTTCACGTTGCGCGGCGTGGTCACCGCCCTGCAACGTGAATATTGAGTTGCGCCAGGCGTTTTTACTTTAATCCCATTCTCCGCGAACCGGTCCGGAACGCGGAGATGGTTAATTTTCCACCGCACTCATGACCGCATCGCGAAATCGCGCCCAACCTTCCGCTTCCGGATAGACGCCGATCACTTCACCGCGACGAAACAGCATCAGTTTCCCTTTGCCGCCGGCCACGCCCAGATCGGCATCTTTCGCTTCCCCCGGACCATTGACCACACACCCCATGACCGCAATCTTGCGCAAGCCAATTTTTTTCCCGGCCGCCTTGATCCCGGCAATCAGGTCTTCAACCTGCTGCGCCAGACCAATCAGGTCGATCTCGGTTCGACCGCACGTCGGACAGGAAACAATTTCCGGCGCCGCGTCGCGCAATCCCAGACTTTCCAGTAAAATCAATCCGGCTTTCACTTCCTCTTCCGGATCGGCGGTGAGGCTGACCCGGATGGTGTCGCCGATGCCCAGCAGCAACAACGCCCCGATGCCCGCCGCCGACTTGATAATTCCACGTCGCAGCGTCCCCGCCTCGGTCACCCCGATATGCAACGGATAATCGGTCCGGGCGGCAAATTTCCGGCAGGCGGCAACCGTAATCGGCACATCGGAGGCTTTCAGCGACACCTTGATCGCCGTAAAACCATATTCCTCCAGCAGTCGACACTGCTGCAACGCACTGGCGACCAAAGCCTCCGCCAACGCTTCGTCATGGGGCATTCCGGCCGACAAATTACGTTCCAGCAACCCCGGCGGCAAACTGCCGGAATTGGCCCCGACCCGAATCGGAATTCCGGCCGCCCCGGCCTGCTCCGCCACCTGACGCACCCGTTCGGGAGCCCCGATGTTACCGGGATTGATGCGGACGGCATGAACTCCGGCGGCAATGGCCCCCAGTGCCAGACGGTAATCGAAATGGATGTCGGCAATCACCGGAATCGGGCTGCCGGCCAGAATTGCCGGCAACGCGGCCACCGCCGTCCGGTCGGGCACGGCCACCCGGATCAGGTCGCAACCCGCCGCCGCCAGGCGCCGGATCTGAGCCAGCGTCGCCGGGACGTCACGGGTGTCGGTATTGGTCATCGACTGCAGGCTGACCGGAGCGCCGCCGCCGACCGCCACCGTCCCGATCCGCAGTCTACGGGTGAGCCGGGGCGGCATCATGATGCGCCTCCGTGGGTTTTGTGGTCGTTGCTGCCGCCGGAGATTTTTCCGTTTCAACCTCTTTTCCGGCCGCCCCGGTCGCGGAGTCGGGCAGGAAACGGAACACGTCATAAACCGTCACATAGATCATGAACAGAATCAGGAAGGTAATGAAAAAGACATACACCGGCTGCAATATCCGGGCCGGAACCGGACGGCGAAAGATCATTTCCAGCAGCGCCATGACAATGTGTCCGCCGTCAAGAACCGGAATCGGCATAATATTCAACAACCCCAGCGAAAAGGTAATCATGACAATAACATAGAATCCCTGGATGAGCGAGCCGTGGTAAACCGACTGAAAAATCAATCGCCCGATGCCCAGCGGGCCGCTGAGATTGCTGGGTTTCAGCGTGCTGCTCTGTTGGCTGACGCCGGCTTTATGGGCCAGATAATAGGCAATCCCGCGCACGGCATTGCCGGTCATAATAACCACGTCACTCAATTGCTGCCACGGCGTCGGGTGCTCGATCGCGGCGAAATCCACGCCGATATCGTAACTGACCTGTGGTGTCGGAATCACCGTTCGGGATAATGTTTTACCATGATCCAGCAACTCCAGCGTCAAAGTCCGCCCCCCGGAACCGGCAATCAACTTGATGGCCTGTTGCGTCGAGTCAATCGGCCGGTTGTCGATCCGGAGCAACTGCTCGCCGACTTTGAGTCCCGCCTTTTCCGCCGGACTGCCGGGAAGAACCTTCTCCAGCGTCGGCGGCTTGGTTGATGCAAACATCACCCCGAGTTGGTAGACATCGGCAACCACTTCGCGCTTCGGAACAATACCGGTAATCTCGATATCCTTTCCGTCGCGGCGCACCAGCATGCTGATCCGATCCCGTTCTCCCAACAAATAGTGAATTTCGTAAAAATCGGCCACCGGACGGCCATTGACCGCCAACAGAATATCGCCGGGACGAATCCCGGCCTGCTCCGCCAGAGACCCTTCCCGCGGATACATCTTCAAAGGAATAAGCGGCTGGAAAAACGGCACCGCGATCCGCTCTTGTTTCATCACGTTGAGGTTCGCGGCCGGGACATAGCCGATATCGAACGTCTTGCCGTCGCGCTTAACGGTGAGTTTGACTTCGCCGACGGTAAAAATGACATCGCTGACAAAGCGCTGCCAGTTTTCATGAAACGTCTTGCCGTTGAGTTTGACAATGACGTCGCCGGGACGCAGCCCCGCCCGATATTCCGGGCTGCCGGCTTCCACCGACGCCACCACAATTTTCGACATCTTCGGCGAACTGGCCGGAATTCCGTAATACCAGACCAACACCCCGAGCAACAGCCCGAACAGAATATTGAACAACGGCCCGGCGGCAGCGGTAATAATACGGTCGATCGGCTTGGCCGGCGGCAACGTCACCCCGTCGACCACCTTCTCATCGGACGATGAATCGATCTGGGGCAGATCGACATATCCGCCGCACGGAATGCAACCGATACGGTATTCCACCCCATGGTAGGTTTTGCTCCAAACCTTCTTGAAGCCGATGGAAAAGGCCACAATATGCAGTCCGCGCCATTTGGCCGCCAGGAAATGCCCCAGTTCATGAACAAAAACACACATGCCGAAAAAGAAAACCATGAAAAGGACGGCCCCGATAATCAGTAAAACATTCAAAATTCCAGTCATAATGGGTTCACAATTCCTGTTGTTACACGTTTATTCCCGCTGCCGGTTTCACGGTGGCCGTTTCAGACCGCCGTCATGGCAAAATCACGAGCCCAGGCATCGGCGGCAATGATTTCCGCCAGGGCCGGGTGCGTTATTACCTCATGCGCCGCCATCGTATTCCCGATCGTCTGCCAGATGGCGTCGAATTTGATCTCACGACGGCAGAACCGCGCCACCGCCACTTCGTTGGCGGCATTCATCACCGCCGGCAACGTCCCCCCTTCCCGCAACGCCTCGAAAGCAAAATCCAGCGACGGAAAGCGACGGCGATCCGGCAACTCGAATGTCAATTCGCAGAATTTCCGGAAATCGAACGGTGCCATGCCGCCGGGCCGTTTGCACGGCCAGGTCAGCGCACATTGAATCGGGAAACGCATATCCGGCGTGGACATCTGAGCCAAAATCGTACCGTCCACGAATTCGACCATCGAATGAATCAGCGACTGCGGATGAATGACCACCCCGATCTGCTCCGGCATCACCCCGAACAGCCATTTGGCTTCAATCACCTCCAACGCTTTGTTCATCATACTGGCCGAATCGATCGTCACCTTGGGGCCCATCGACCAGGTGGGATGCCGCAACGCCATATCCAAAGTCGCCTCCGCCAGTTGCGCCGCCGACAAACGACGGAACGGACCGCCGCTGGCGGTAAGAATCAGTTGCTTCACTTCGGCCGGGTTGCGCCCGTCGAGACACTGAAAAATAGCACTGTGCTCACTGTCCACCGGCAGCAGCTTGACCCGATGAGCGGCCGCCTCGGCCATGACGATCTCTCCGGCCATGACCAATATTTCCTTGCTGGCAATGGCGATATCCTTGCCGGCCCGTATGGCCGCGAGCACCGGCTCTAGTCCACCGGTACCGACAATCGCGCACAAGACCATATCGACTTCCGGCCGGGTTACCAACTCGATCATCGCCGCGTCCCCGGTCGCGGTCCGGCATGATTCCGGCACCAGCCGGCGCAATTCATCCGCCACGGCGGGATTGCTGGAAACCGCATAACGGCAATGCAGGGCGGCGGCCTGACGGGCCAGTTCGTTCAGATTGTTGCGGGCGGCAATGCCGATC
This sequence comes from Victivallales bacterium, assembly GCA_028691155.1. Lineage (GTDB taxonomy): Bacteria > Verrucomicrobiota > Lentisphaeria > Victivallales > SZUA-371 > SZUA-371. Next base: position 349 of record JAQUZV010000034.1, on the reverse strand, counting down.
ACTTCAATCTCCGCCGCCAGATGTTCGGCCACGTCGGCGGCACTGCGTCCCACCGAACCGGTAGCCCCCAGAATAACAATTCGTTTTTTCTTCATGATTCCGCTTGCCTGGATTCCACCATTAAAGTTACCGGACCGTCATTACGGATATTCACCAGCATCTCGGCGCCGAAACGTCCGGTGGCCACCCGCACCCCGGCGCCGGCCACTTCGCGGATAAACTGTTCATAGAGGGGTTCGGCATATTCCGGCGCCGCGGCAGCGGTATAGCTGGGACGCCGTCCTTTGCGGCTGTCGCCATAAAGGGTAAACTGCGACACGATCAGCGCCTCCCCGCCGACCTCCAGCAG
>JAQUZV010000329.1 GCA_028691155.1 Victivallales bacterium | reverse complement strand
GAAACGTCACCGATGGCAAAGCACAGCCGGTCGTCGTCGATAAAGAAGAAGTCGTACAGATCGCCGCCGACCGCCTTGGCCGATTCCAGTACGGCAAAAATGTTGAATTCCGTCCGGTTGGGGAACGGCGGGAAAAATTTGGGAATGATGCTCAACTGGATTTCCCGGGCAATCTTCAGTTCGCTTTCGATTTTTTCCTTTTCGGCGGTGGTCCGGCGCAGATTTTCGATGTGTTCGTTCAGGGCCTGCTGCATCCGGCCGAAAGCCCGGTTGAGGTTGCCGATTTCGTCATGTCCGCCCGGCGGCGGCAACGGCAGCGTGAAGTTGCCTTTGCCGATTTCTCCCGTGGCCGCGGTCAACACTTTCAACGGATGCGTGACCCGGCAGGTAATCAGGATAATTACCGCCAGCAGCACCACCAATCCGAGCAGCCACATGAAAATTACGGTTCGGTTGAGCCGGTGCAGTCCGGCCAGCAGTTCGTCCTCGGGAATTACCACCGCCAACGACCACCCGTTCGATTTCAGCGGCATGAAATAGAGCCAGCAGTGCCGTCCGAGAATTTCACTGTGAAACGGGACGAATCCGGATTCGCCGGCGATCATCCGGCGTCCGAGCGCCGTCAGAAAAGGTTTGTTGCTTTCTTCCGCCAGACTGAAGATGGTCTGGTTCATGATTTTTTCCGTATCCGGGTGGGTGATGATCCGGCCGAAGCGGGAAATCAGGAAACTGTAGCCGGTATTGTACAGTTTGACTTCGGAGACCAGGCGTTGCAGCCGGGCCAGGGAGATATCGTTGGTGACCACTCCCTCGAAAACCCTGCGGCCGTTTTGTTTGCGGTAAAACGGACAGGAATAGGTGGTCATCAGGACATTGCCGCCGCCCTCGTCGTGATAAGGTTCGCTCCATACCGGGCGTTGCAGTTCTTTCGGAATATGATACCAGTCCATGATGAAATAGTTGTAGTTGTCGTTGCCGAGAAAAGTAAACACCGGGTCGCGATCCTGACGACGGTAGACATAAGGGGAGAAAAATTTCTGTTTCGGGTCGAAATGGAACGGTTCGAACGCAATGGCGGCACCGTAGATATACGACGGAGATTCTGCCAGGTAATAGAGCAGCAACTGCTTCAGTTCGTCCCGGGTCGGGGCGGTATTTTCCAATACTCCGGCCATTTCCCGGGCCTGAGCGGCGGCAACCACAAACGGCTGGTCAATCTTGTACGCGGTGGCCTCGCAGAGGTTGCGGGCGTTTTCCTCGATATTGGCCAAAATCAGTTTTTTGGTAACCTGATGATTCCGCCAGCCGATGATGCCGCCGACGACGATAATGCAGACCAGCAGATAAAAACTGTATTTGAACGCCAGACTTCGATTTTTGAACATGATTCCTTCCCGTTTGGGGACCCTGCGGTTCGGGGGAGGCGGACGTTGGACCAATCAGCCGCCGGTTGCGGATCAAGGTTTGACGTCGAATTCCGGCCGTTGCCGCGGTTCCCGGTTATTTATTGCCGTAATAAAAAGCGTTAAAAGGTACATAACCGGAAATCTTTCCGGATGATTTCAACAGTTCCCCGATGCGTCGGTAGTTCTCTTCGGTCAAAGCCGGACCGCCTGCCGTTTCGGGAGGAAAAATCAGTTGCAGCACTTCCCGCAGCATCCAGCGCTGATGGCTCGGTGCCAGCGGAACATGCGCTTCCTTCAACTGTCGCACCACCAGCTCCAGCGCTTCTTCCCGATGCTGTTCCGCATAGCGCCACCCTTCCAGGGACGCCCGGGCAAAATCGCGGCACAACTTCCGGTTGCGTTCGTAAAATTCCCGGCGGCAATAAATACCGTCCTCCGGAATATCCAGTCCTTCCTCGTTCAGCCGGAACAGCGTCAGGTCCTCCGGCCGGAGCCCCGCCATGAACAGACAGTGCAGTTCGTTGTATCCGGTAACCACCAACGCCTCGATCCCGCCGTGAAGAAACATATTCACGCCGCTGCCGATCATGACCGGATGACATTGCAGATGATGCTCCGCCAGAAACCGCAGCGGAATATCCTCGAAATCGGAATACCATATCCCGATACGATGGCCGTTGAGATCGGCAATCTTTTTGATCCCGTCGCTTTTCCTGGCCACGATCAGCAGTGACGAGTGGCGGAACAGTTGGGCAATATTGACGACTTGGGCCGTGGTACCGTTCAGTACCATTGCCGAGGCCAGGAAGGTGGTGGCGAATTGCACCTTGTTTTCCTGCAGCGCCGCGAGACTGCCGAGGGAGGGATTGGCATGACGAATCGTCACCTCCAGACCGTAACGCCGGTAAAATCCTTTTTCCCGGGCCAGATAATACCCGACAAACTGGGCCTGCGGCATCCACTGGCACATGAGGGTAACCGGGCGCAATTCGTGAGGCTTGGGAGAGGCCGTTTCCGGCCCCTCGCCCCGGGCCATGACGCCGCAGGCCAGGGTCAGTCCGATCAGGATCGCCGTCACCGGTTTCATTCGTTCCGTCCTCCCGGAGGTTGACTGTTGTTGCCGTTACTGGGTGGCGATTGCACTTCCGTCCCGCCACAGTTCCCATCCCGCATCGGGAGGCATCCGCCAGTCGCCGCGCGGCGACAGACTGATGGTCCCTACTTTGGGGCCGTCAGGGATGCAGCTGCGCTTGAACTGCTGGCTGAAAAAGCGCCGGAGAAACAACATTAAGATACGATCGATGGTTTGAAGCGGATATTTATCCCGGAATGCGATTCCCGCCAGATAACGGATCTTATCCGGCGTGGCGCCGTATTTCACCAGATGATAGAGGAAGAAGTCATGCAGTTCGTAGGGCCCGATGATGTCTTCGGTACGCTGGTTGATCTCCGCATCCTGCCGGTTGGGCAACAATTCCGGGCTGACCGGCGT
>JAQUZV010000033.1 GCA_028691155.1 Victivallales bacterium | reverse complement strand
CATCAGGCCCTTGACCAGACTGTCGGCATCCAGTCCTCCCGCCGCTGTCGCGTCCCGGCGCTGGAGCAATGACAGGGCAATCTGCCGGAACCGCACCGCAATCATCTCCCGTTCCCACAACGTCACCAGCGGCTGCCGCTGCTTCATGGCAATATCAACCAGTTCAGTTCGCGGCAACACCCCGATCAGCTCGACTCGACCGGAAAGATAACGCTGCATCACCGTGTTCAACGCCTCCGCCACGGCCACGCCCTGGCGTTCGTTTTCCGCCAGATTGACCACCAAATCGAGATTCCGGCTCAAGTCATTCTGATAAATGATCTTCGTCAACGCATAGACATCCATCAGCGCCGTCGGCTGCGGCGTAACCACAATCAGGCTCCGGGGCGCCGCCGCCAGAAAGGCGGTGACATTGCTGTCGATCCCGGCCGCACAATCGAACAAAATCACATCGTATTCCGCCGCCAAAGCAAGCAGGTCGGCAATGAAAAGCTGCATGCGCGCGCCGCCCAGCGACACCATTTCCCGCGAACCCGAGCTGGCGGCAATCAGATCGACGCCATAGGGCGTATGCAGGACGATTTCCGCCAGCGGCCGTCCCTTGAAAATGGCATCCTGCATCGAATATTCAGTATGAACCCCCAAGACAATATCGGCGTTGGCCAAGCCCAGATCGGCATCGACCAGTAAGACCTTCTTGCCCATCTTCGCATAAGTCACCGCCAGATTCACGGTGACAAAAGTTTTGCCGACCCCCCCCTTGCCGCTGGCCACCGCCACGCAACACAAAGCGGCTTTCGGTTTGAGCCCGAAAGCGCCGCGGGAACCGCCGTCGCGCAAAGAAGCTGCCTGATCCATGGGGGTCATTCCGTTTTTTCTCCCCCCATCTTGATCGCATCGCCGTCCGTACGGGCGAACGGCATAATCAAGGAAGCCACCAGTCCCGGCGAGGCGCAATGAATGTCTTCCGGCACCCGCTGCCCGTCGGTAAGGTAAAGGATCGGCAGTTGCGACAATTCCAGCATTGCGGTAATGCCGTCGCAACGGCTGGCTTCGTCGGTTTTGCTGACAATCAGCGCCGACGGCTTCAGGATGCCGTAACCGGAAAACAGGCATTCCGCGTCCTCCCGGCGAATATTGGCAGGAAATACCAACAAAGTACAGGTCTTTTCCCCCGACCGCCGCAACATGTTGTGGATTTGGCCGATGCCTTCGGTATCGTAGGGGCTGCGTCCCGGGGTGTCGACGAAAACCACATCCTTGTCATGGAAATGCTGCAACTGCAACTCCAGTTCCTCGGCGGAAAAGGCCACGGTAATTTCCACTCCCAGCAGTGAAGAATATTCCCGCAACTGATCCACCGCCGCCACCCGGAAGGTGTCCGAGGTAATCAGTCCCACATTGAGCCGTTCGCCCAGGACGCATTTGGCCGCCAGCTTGGCCAGCGTGGTGGTCTTGCCGACGCCGGTGGGACCGGTGATGACGTAAACATCGGGACCGCCGCCGGAGTTTTTACGGAACAGAATTCCGCCGGCGGTGGGAATCAATCCGGCCAGTGCTTCCTGCCAGTCGGCCGCCACCGGCTGCCGGTCACCGGCAATGCGGTGGAGATGGTCCAGCACCAGGGGCCGCCACCGGTCATGAACATTGGCCAACTCCTTTTCAACCGCCGCTCCGGATACGGCGCCGGCCGCCGCCGGCGGTCGTATGCGCCCGTCGACTTCCGCCAACTTGTCGTCCAGCATCTTGATCGACTGGCGGAGGCCGCGATACTGATCCCGCTGAATCTTCAGAAACTCGTCGAACGCCTCGGCGCCGACCGGAGTTTTCGCCGGATCGGCGGAATCGGCGTCGGTAGCCTCTTCCACCGCGGCAATCACCTCGAACGACGCCTTGCGCCCCATGGCCAACAGCCCGCCCGTCACGCTGTTCTTCCGGATATTGACGATAACAGCGTCTTCGCCCAGCTCTTTGACGATAACGCTGCGGATTTTTTCCAGGGAATTACCCGTGTATTTTTTTACTTTCATGCCGCGTGCGATCCTTCATTATTAAGTTTGACCGAACCGAGTATTTTCAGCGGAATGTCATCGGTGACTTCGGAATAGGACAATACCGGTATATCGTTGAGTTTTCTATCCAACATCCGGAAAATATGCAATCTTATCAGCGGGGAAGTCAACACCACCACATCATCGTCCACCATGGCGGCGGCACGATTGTAGGTATTGACGATGGCGTCGGTGATGGCCACGGCGCGTTCCGGGGACAAACTGAGCACACCGCCGCCGCCGCCGTGTCCCACCGCCGCCTGAATCTGCTGTTCCAGCGCCGGATCGATGGTAATCGCGTACAAGGTCATATCGGCGCCGATATGGCTGCCGACGATATGGCCTTTGAGCGCCTGTCGGGCAAATTCGCACAAAATAACCGGGTCCTTGGTCTGACCGGCATAATCGCTCAACGTTTCCAGAATGGCCGGCAGATCGTGAATCGGGACTTTTTCTTCCAACAGGTGCTGCAGTACGCGATGAATCACGCCCACCGGCAGCAGGTTCGGGGTGAGCTCATCGACCACGGCCGCATTGGTCTCCTTGAGTTTTTCCAGCATGTTGCTGACGTCCTGACGGGAAAGCAGTTCCCCGGCATAATCCTTGACGATCTTGGTGACATGGGTGGCAATCACGCTGGATGCATCGACCACGGTAAAGCCCAGCGACTCGGCCTGTTCCACCTTGCCGGCGGCAATCCACCAGGCCTCGAAGCCGAACGCCGGGTCCTTGGTCGGAGTGCCGTCGATCTTCGCGGTGATGTCGCCGGGATTGATGGCCAGATGGCTGTTGGGGTAGGCCACGCCGCGCGCCCGTTCCAGACCGCGGACCAGAATGCGGTATTCGTTGCTGCCCAACTCCATGTTGTCCTGAATGGAAATCGGGGGAATCAGAAACCCCAGTTCGGTTTTGATTTCCTGGCGCAACATCTTGATCCGGTTGATCAGGTCCCCGTCTTTCTGGGGATCGACCAGCGGGATCAGACTGAAACCGATTTCCAAGGTCATCGGATGAATTTTCGGCAGAGCATTCTCCTCCTCTTTTGCCTTTTCCGCCGCCGGTCCCGATCCGGGCGGCAATGACCCGGCATTGCCGCCGCCGGGCAGCGGGGGCCGTCCACCCGCACCGGCCGTCGCCGGAACGGGCGCGGCGTCCGCATCCTGATTACGCCGGAATACGATCATTCCCGCGGTAAAACTGATTACGCCCAAAACGGCAAAGGGAAAAAACGGAAACCCGGGCAGCACCGCCAGAAAGATCAGCATCGTGGAACAGACAAACAACGGCTGGTGCCGCCGGAACAGTTGTCCGGCCAGTTGCGCCCCGGTGCCGCCCTCGTCGCTGTCGGTCTTGGCCACCAGCATCCCGGCGGATACCGAAACCAGCAGACCGGGAATCTGACTGACCAGCCCGTCGCCGATGGTCAGAATGGTATAGGTCTGGAGCGCGGCGGTAATATCCATGCCGCGCTGCAGAATGCCGATGGCAATCCCGCCGACGATATTGATGGCGGTAATGATCAACCCGGCAATGGCATCGCCGGTGACGAATTTGCTGGCCCCGTCCATGGCGCCGTAGAATTCGGCTTCCCGGGACAACTCCTTACGCCGGCGGCGCGACTCGTTTTCATCGATCAGTCCGGCGTTGAGGTCGGCATCGATGCTCATCTGCTTACCGGGCATGGCATCCAAAGTAAAGCGCGCCGACACTTCCGCAATGCGGCTCGAACCTTTGACGATCACCATGAAGTTGATGATCACCAGAATTATGAAAACAATGCCCCCGACGATATAACTGCTGCCGACGACAAATTTACCGAAGGCATTGATGACCCCGCCCGCATTGCCATCCAGCAGGATCAACTTGGTCGAAGCCACGTTAAGGGAAAGCCGGAACAGTGTCAGCACCAGCAGAATGGTCGGATATGAGGAGATTTCCAGCGGACTGCGGATGTAGAAAATCAACATCAGCATCAACAGACTGACCGAAATATTCACCACCAGCAGCAACGACAGCATTCCCGGATTGAGGGGAAACAGCAGAATGAACAGAATCGCGCCGACAAAGAAGGCAAACGACACGTCGGCATTGAAAAAACTTTTGCGATTCAGTTCCACCTTGGCCATGTTTATTTTCCCTACAATTCAATATCCGGCTGTCTCAAATACCAACAACGCCGCTCCGGGGCACTCCGCCCGGCAGCCCCGCCGCACGGCGGCGGACGGCAACACCGCGTTCAATGCGCAGTTTTCGTACCCGATGCCGATGTCCGGTAAAATTTCCCCTTCCCGAGCCGATGCAGACGGGCCAGAATCGCCGCCACCGCCCCATAAAATTCCTCGCCGATATATCCCCCCACCGGAATATGGCGGTAGAGGCTGCGGGCCAAAGGCGGCGCCTCCACGATCGGAATCCGGTGGAACCGGGCAATTTCCTTGATTCGCTCGGCCCGCAAACGCAAGCCCTTGGCCACTACCCGCGGTGCATAACCGCCGGGTTCATAACGCAATGCCACCGCCACATGGGTCGGATTGGTGACGACCACATCGGCCTGCGGCAGATTGCGCATCATCTGACCGCGCAGCAGTTCCCGCATCCGCCGCCGGATCCGCCCCTTTACCGCCGGATCGCCTTCGGCATTGCGCCGCTCATCCTTGACCTCCTGCTTGCTCATCATCAGATTGTCGTAATATTTCTTCCGCCGCACCAGATAATCGATCGCCGCAATAAGAATAAACAACGCCAGCATCTTGTAGATCATCACCAGACAATGCCGCGCCAGCCACTGCAACGCTTCGGTCAAGGGAATGGCGCCCAGCTCCTTGATCGCATCCAGCTCGTTTTTGACGGTAAAATAGACCAGCGATCCGATCAGCAGCACCTTGGCGGAAGTCAACAGCAGTTTAACCGCGTTTTCCCGGTTCGGCAACAGTTCCTTCAACCCGTTCTTGAAATTCATGAAGTTGAATTTCCATTTGACGGCCTTCATGGAAAAATACTTTCCCACCTGCGCCCGCATCGCCACTCCCCCCGCCAACATGATCAGCAGCAGCGACGGCGTCATAATTTTTCCGGTCATAATCATGCCGTACGACATGCCGGAAACAATATCCGACCGGGTCCAGCTCTCCCGGCAATCGAGGGAAAAAATCAGATTCATCGTCCGCTCGAACCCGTCGGTCAGGGCCGGTCCCAGCAGATAAACCGTAATGGTCCCCGCCAGCATCACCGCCAGCGAACTGATGTCGGCCGACATCATGACATTGCCTTCCTCGCGGGCCTTTTGAATCCGCTTGGCGGTGGGTTTCTCGGTTTTACTCGGATCGCGCGCCATCTGCCCCTGCTCCCGTTATCCGCCGGCCAACCCGGTCAGCCACTCAAACAACAACTCGTTGGCACCGCGGCAGATCGACAGCATAATCGGCGCCGTGGCAATCAGAATGAGGAAGCCAAGCCCGAACCGTAACGGAAACGACAACATCAACACCGGAAACTCCTGTCCGACCCGGGACAAAATCGCCATGGCCACGTTCACCAGTAAATTGACGGCGATAACCGGCAGCGCCAGTTGAAATCCCACTACCAGCACCCGGGCAATCAACCCGTTGATACCGCCGACCACCCCTTCATTCAGCAGCAGCGTCCCCGGCGGCAACGCCCGAAAGGAAAAAGCCGCAAGCCGCAATACCTCCTGATGCCCGTTGAACAACAGGAAAATCATAATGAAGATCTGAACCAGAAAATTGGAAAACAGCGTCGAAGACAGATTGGTGACCGGATCCATAACCTGGGCCATGGCAAATCCGACTTCACGGTCGATGGCCGCCCCGCCGAACTTGAAGATTTCCAGAATGGCGAAAAACACCAGCGACACCACCAAACCGAGAACCGCTTCGGCCGCCAGAAACAAAGTCAGCGACCATACCGTCGGATGAGACAGCAACGGATGAGCAAACCACGCCGGCGGAACCGCCGGCACCAGTAAAAAACTCACGATCGCCAGAAATGCCGCCTTGCAGCGCATCGGAATCGGCTTGGGTGTAAACAGCGGCATGGCAATCATAAATGCCGTCATCCGGCTCATGATCGCCAGCCATTTAACGGCGTTGACCGCCAGATCGTATTGGAAATTCACATTCGCGCCCGGGCTACCAGTTGATAAATAATCTCGGTATATTGTTGCAAATGCTGAATATACCACGGTACGGCCAGCGTAAAGACCAGCCCGGTAATGAAGACTTTCGGAACGAAACTCAAGGCCTGATCCTTCAACTGCGTCACCGACTGGATAATCTGGGTCACAATCCCCACCACCATAATCGTCACAATAATCGGAGCCGACAACAAGGCCATGGTTTTCAGCGACATCTGCATGATCTCAATAATCAGTTCCTCGGACATGTCTCCGTTTCCTCCCGGATAAAATTCAAAATATGCCGGGGAGAATCCGCTCCCCGGCATCGATGCCACGAAATACGGCCGCGCTCCACCGCGACCGCCATCGTCTTCCCGGTTCCGTCCGTTGCCGCACGAAAATTCCGGGAACGCAACCGCCGCGGTGTTCTCCCTGACCGTGGCCGTATTCCGCCTCACCTCTCATCATCAAGAAAAACTTTCCACCAGCGAACGCACCATCAGCGTCCAGCCGTCGACCACAATAAACAACAATAATTTAAACGGCATGGAAATCAGCATCGGCGGCAACATCATCATCCCCATCGACATCAAAGCCGTCGCCACCACCACATCCACCAGCAAAAACGGCAGATAAATCAGAAACCCCATCTGAAACGCCGTTTTCAGTTCACTCAGCATAAACGCCGGAATCACCACCGTCATCGGCAATTTGTCCGGGGAGTCCACCGGTTCCACATTGGCCAGTTCCATAAACAGCAGCAGACTGTTTTCCCGCGTCTGCTTCAGCATGAAATTCCGCAGCGGCCGGACGCCGTTATCGAAAGCGGCCTGCTCGGTAATCTGCTGCCGGGAATAAGGTTCGATGGATGTGGCATAAATCTCCGTCCATACCGGCTGCATAATGAACAAGGTCAGGAACAGCGCCAGCGCCGAAATGATCCGTCCCGACGGCACGTTCTGCGCCCCCAGCGCCTGGCGCAAAAACGACAGGACAATCACGATCCGGGTAAAAGACGTCATCATCATAATGGCCGCCGGAGCCAGACTCAACGCCGTCATCAGCAGCAGAATATTGACGGCTTTGCCGAAATCGCCGCCCCCTTTCATACTCAGATTCAGCGACACATCCTGCGGCGACATTCCGGCGGCAGCCGTTTGCGCCACGGCTTCCGGCGCCGACACCACCAGCAATCCGAGCCCCAGTATCACCGCCGCAATAGTCCATTGACGCTTCATCATCAGCTCCTATTTGACCCCGGTCCCGATGATCCGATCGGCGGCCCGTTGAAATTCTTCCGTAAAGCGGGGAGAAGGAGTCTCCGGCGCCGACGTTACTTCCGACGCTTCGTTCCCGCCGCCGTCGATCGGCAACAACCGGGCCAACAGCGTCAAGCCGCCGGAACCGGCGCCGATGACGTATTCTTCATCATATATCCTTAAAACCGACACCGAATTGCGTGCGTCCAACTGCACCTTCGATTTAACGGTAATCACGGTGGCATTGCTTTTCGGCAGGATTCCCTTCCCGTACTTACGCATGATATAGATCATGCCGCCGACCATGCCGCCCAAAATAGCCAACACCAGCCACATCCGCCAGGGAGCTATGTCCAATCCTCCGCTCTGCCGCAGGGCCGCCGATGACGATTTATCGGCCGATCGACGCCGCTGCGGCGCATATTGGGACAACCATGACATCTTATTGGCGGCAAGCTTCTTATCAATTACCTCACCTGTCTTACCATCCGTCTTCTCGACCGCAACGCCGGACGCCGCCGCCGGACATTCCGCACCGGCAACCGTCGCTTTTTCAGCTGCCGTCAGGGGCATCACCCAAGCCAGCCCCAAAATCAGCAGTAAACTATAACCATATTTCATTGTCGCCGCCTTCTCCCGATAAATATTGTCGTCAGGAAACAGGATATTCGCAAATCCCATGCCACCGGGAAAACGATACCACCAGTCCAAAGACATCGGTCCTCCAGAGAAAAATATCTCCGGAGGACCGATTATCCCCCATGATGGTATTGACCGTCTATCTACTTGGTGTCCGACCGGCCGGACGCCGCCGCAGTCGTCGTTGCGGACGTGCCGGTGGCCGTGGCCGTACCCGCGCCGGTGCTGCCGGAAATGCCGGTGACCCCCACACTCAACGCACTCGAATTCGCCGCCTTGATGATCTCCGGCAAATTTTCCGTACCCTTTTGATCCTTGTGAATGGTCAGAACCCCCTGATCCACATTGCCCAGTTCGGCATCAAATCCCGGTACGGGGTTTTCCGTGGTCGGGGACGCGACATTGAGTTTGCCCATCCAGCCTTTCTGCCAGACGTACACCGTCTTGTCCTTCGTCGACGACACCACCTGATCGACCATCGCTTTGGTAGCTTTCTCGACCTTGGTGATCTTGCCGTCGGCATCGTAATAGGTGATTTCACTGGTAGACTGACAGCCGGGCAATCCGATCACGCCGGTTACGGCCAACAACAGCAGCAATATCACTTTCTTCATCGTTATTCTCCTTTCGGTTCTACCGTGGCCGTATCCGTCGCGGCCGCCGGTGCGGTGGTTGCCGTCGGTTCCGACACGGCTTCCGCCGCTTCCGCCGTATCCGTCTTTTCCGCCGCCGCTTTCAGCTTGGCATAGATGGCACGGATTTTGTCCGCCTGATCCGGCGTCAGCTTGCCGTCGGTCACCAATTGGGTGATTTCGGCGTCGGCTTTGGCCTCGCCCAGCGGCAGCAGCTTTTCCCTGGCCAGCGCGGTAAGATCGGTATCGCAACCGGTCAGGGTGATGACGGACACGACGACGGCGACAATCGCCGCCACAACTGGGATAACTACGTTCTTGCTCATGATGCTCCTTTGCCCTCTCGGGCGGGGTTATTTGAATATTGCCACAACAACGGCGGCAATCGCAATGCCCGCCGTCACCAACCATTGTAAATCGGTTTTTTGATTTGTTTTGGTATGTTCCATAAGCCGAACACGATCACAGAGTCGGTATTGTTCGGTAATGAACTTCTCGAGTTTATCCGCCAATCCGGGTTGTCCATTGCCGTTAAGGGTATGGTCAAGCCGGTCCAACGTCGTTTCGATTTTTGCCAGTCGTTCCGGTACCGTCATCGCCCTCTAGCCCTCCAGGCACCGCCGCCAAACCAATGTACGCCCAGATAGGCCAGCTGCGCCCGCCAGTTCGGAACGCCGTCGGCCCGGAGCAGATCGCGGAACATCCGATCGGCATCGGCTTTGGTCCATTTGTAGGGATGGCGGCGATAGACATAGTCATGCGCCAATCCAGCCCGCAGCGCCTTTTGATCCCCAGGCGGGAACACCAGCCGCCAGAAAAAGCGCGGCACCGACACCCCGTCGGACTGAAACCCGCAGGGGACGTACATTTGCCTACCGCGCCAGCTTATTTTCAAGCCGTCCACTTCCCGCAAGGTAAAGATGTTGCCCCGGTTGTCCGCACGATGAATATCCACCAACATGTTATGATCCTCCCATTAATTATAAGCCGCCGTCGGCGGGGTGAACGTGGTCGATCCGGACGGGATATAAAGCGGATCGCGCGAATTGGCGGTGCGGTCCTGGGCCGACAGACGGCATTCGTCCAGATAACCGGCCAGGAAATTGCCGCTGCCGAGATAGTAGGTGCCCAGCCGCAGCTGATTTGACGTAAAGTAGTAATCGACCGGACAGGTCCCGGCGCAGACGCCGTCCACATAGAGCCGCAGCGTACGGGAATTATGGGCCCCACCGTTGCCGACCACCGCCAGATGGGTGAACTGCGACATCGACGGCACCTCGGCCGAAGCCAGCAACGTGGTGTTGCCAATGGCCACTTCCCAGGCGTAATTGTTGATCCGCAATACATAACCTTCGGCGCCACCGCCGATACGGCGTTCGATGACGGTGGCGGTGCCCTCGATTCCGCCGGTCCAGCATCGGATTTCATCGGTAAACGCCCCGGTACCGATCACCAGCGCGTCGCTGTCGGCGGCGGCGACATAATCGCCGGAACCGTCCAGCTTGAGGCTTTGTCCGCCGAACGCCGCGCTTTGATCGGCGGAGATAACTGCATTGCCATAGGCAAAAAAGTTAAGTTCATGGCGCGAACTGTCGACGATCAGCGGCGAACCATCGGTGCCGTCGAAATGCAGCAGCGCCGTGGTATGGAAATCGTTGCCGCCGGTGGGAGCCAGCCACGCTTCCCCGGCGGAGCGGCGGCGTTGGGGTCTTCCCCATGAGTCGCGAGTTGATAACACGGCAAACATAATTATTCCTCCGGGTTGGTTGATGCGGTTGCCGTAGCAGCTACGGTGGCCGAATTATCCGCTTTCCACGCGGCAATCGCTGCATCGAGCTTGTCCAGATCGATCAGGGTTCCGGTACGGGCCGCCGCCAGCGTATCGGTAAGCCACGCGTCCAGCCGCGTCCAGCCGGCAATCTCCATCAGTAAAATCAACAGTCGGGACTGTGCCGCGTTATAATTTTCCAGCCGGGCGATCCGATCGTCCCGGGCCTCCGCCTGACGGCGGCGATGGGCCAGTGTGCCGCTCATGATTACGCCCCCATCAGGACGCCGTGCGCCGCAAACGCGGTATCGGCCTGATCGCTGATAGCCGTTAATTTGCCCCCGGCGGGAACGACGTACTTGCTGTCGATCGCCACGGTGTCGCCGCCATCGATGTTGAGTGGGACAGTCTGGGCCAGGGTGCCGCTGCCATTATAGAATTTAAGACTTACCGCCGCCGTGGTATCCGCCGCGATCTGAATCACCTGCAGCACCAGATTGTACCCGGTGGCGATGGTGGCCACCAGGTCGGTTTCGGTGGCGGCGGACGGGGTGACATGATAAAACTTGGGAGTTGCGCTCATAATTTGATATCCTTATGGTTAATCTAATGATTCAAATTCAAAAAAATTCTGATTGTGGTTATTATCGTTATTCGGTGGTCTACGGCCAATAATAAGCACACCATACTTAATCGCCACCCATGCTCCGGACTCCTTGTGATAGAGCCCCTTATTGGCATCGAGATAATAGTCTCCATCGTGTCCCCAACTATTATCCGGAGCCATCCTGTTATCGCTATCCTTAAGACACTGGATATTAGCTGGTGTAAGGAAGCCGAGGCCTATTCCGATCTTATCTGTTTGCATATTATAACCCTTATTGTTAATGGTTTTAACCGAACATGATGGCGTAAGCAATGGCATCATCGGCGGTAAGACCGCCGGACCCGGGGTCGCCGCTATCACCCTTGCTGACCGTCAACAGCCAGTAGGACGGTGACGTGTCCGGCTGGTTGCCGATATTGCCGCTGGCCAACGAGACATAGAGGCTGCCGTCGTAAGTCACCGCGTCGTTGACGGCGTAGGTGGTTGCGGCGGCATATTCGCCCAGGAAGTTGATGCCGGAACCGGCCGTACCCTTGATGTTGCCGATTACCACCCACGCCCCGGACTCCTTGTGATAGAGGTCGTAGGTGGTGGTATTGAGATAGTAATCGCCGTCGCTGCCGGAACCGTTGTCGGGTACGGTGGTCCCGTTGCTCCAACTGGTCCCGTCCAACAAGCCGGTGGTGTCGGTGAGGTGGGAAACGTCCAGCGGCGTCCCGTTGACGCGGTAAACGCCGGTGGTATTGATGTCGCCGGGCACGTCGAAGGTATAAGCCGGAGTGACATTGATCCCGACCTTGCCGCCGCCGCCCAGGACCAGGATTTGATTGGCAGGAGTGGAACTCATCATGCCATAGATGATGGCACTGGCACGGGAATTGGCTTCCGAACCACGATCATAAGAATCAATTATTAATCTACCACTGGATGTTTCCCATTTACCGGCATCGTGACCCAAGTGGATGGCGCGGTCGGTAGAATTGTAATTGGCATAACCGCCAACAGCAATTGAATAGTTTCCTGCGCCTGTATTAAAGCCGGAAAGGGAACCGATGCAAATCGCATAGGTACCGGTAACGCCATATCCGGCGTCCATGCCGATACCGACGCAGTTCCCGCCGAGGACATTATTGGCCAGTGCAAGATATCCAATGCCAACACTGCCACTTCCGGCTGTTGTGGCCGATAGCGCGCTAAATCCTACAGCAATATTGTTAATACCGGAAGATAGCTGGGACAAAGCCAACGCTCCAACCCCCACGTTCCGGCCACCGGAATTACTACTATTGCCCACATTTGGGCCAACAAATAAATTGCCGGTAGTCGATGTTCCGGGAAAACCAATTACCCTATTTCCGTTTATAGTAATGCCCGGGCAAGTTGTATTGTTGCGGAAATATACTTTTGCCGATCCCAATCCGCCATCGGCAATATTATCGGTATATGTAACCGAGGTGTTGTCGTTAATGGCAGCCAGTAATGTTGCCGTGGTATTATTAGCATTGACAACAGTTCGATAAATTCTCCGTCCCGTAACCCTGGGATCGGTCGATATCGGCAACGTTATTGTTACTTGTCGGTGAGTCGAATCGGTGATAATGGAGGCAGGAAGCATAGCATTGGTTTCACCGGTGGCCGTAATATAAGTAAGTTGATAATAATAGGTGCCGACATCGAGATTTGTACCGCCCGTCGCCAGCGACAGATTGGCGTTGGAGAATTCCGGAGTGGGAACCGAGTACAAATCCAGTCCCATGGCGGTGCGGATGCCGTCACTCGCCGCCGTGCCGCGCACGTCGAGGGCATAGTCCGGAGCATCCGTACCAATCCCCACCGTGCCGCTGAAGTCGGCCCCGGACAAATCGGCCTTGCCCGCCAGCGCCGCCGCCAGATCGGTGATATGGGCCATGACATGGTTATGGGCAACGGCGGCATAAACCGCGTCGGCCTTGCCTTTGACGTAGTTCCACAGTTTCAATGCAGTAAGCACAACGGGATTGCCGGCAGCGGCGGAATCGTTGCCGGCAAAGGTGTCATTATCGGCCACCTCGGCCTTGACGTCCAGCGCGGCGAAGTTCTTATTGAGCCTGCCTGCCAGCAGGGCGGTAATTTCCGCCCCGGTCAGATAAGCGGGATCGTCGGGTTCGGGCGGTTCGGTTTCGGAAGTCACGCGATTGACGGCAGCAAAGCGGAACGAGGCCAGGGCCGAAAATTCGGTCCCTCCGGCCGGCATCATTTCGATGCCGCAGTAAC
>JAQUZV010000032.1 GCA_028691155.1 Victivallales bacterium | reverse complement strand
CCATGGATGGCTGGCAAAGAAGCAAGAAATTTATCTTTTCCGTCTTTATCTGTTTTTTGATGATTATAGCGGCCGCCGTCAACCGACCACTTTGAACTCTTCCCGATCCTGGGCCGGATCGCTGTCCGCTTCCAGCGGACATTCCGGGTGCACTCCGGGAATATAACCGTGCACCGGGCAAATGCTGAATGACGGCGTAATAGTAAAATAGGGCATCCGGTAACGTTCCGCAATCCGACGCACCAGCGCCGCCACCTGCCGATCGTCATCGATGCATTCTCCGATGAAACTGTGGAACACGGTGCCGCCGCTGTATTTGGTCTGCAGCGGATCCTGCAGGTCCAGAGCTTCGAACAGGTCATCGGTATAACCCACCGGCAACTGGGTCGAATTGGTATAATAGGGACTGGTATCGCCGGCCGAAATGATATCCGGATACAACCGTTTGTCAATCCGGGCCAACCGGAAACTGGTGCCTTCGGCCGGCGTCGCTTCCAGATTGTAGATATGCCCCGTTTCTTCCTGGAACGACGCAATGCGCTCCCGCATGAAATCCAGCGTCCTGCCGGCGAAAGCCAATCCCTCCGGATCGCAGATTGAACAGCCCAGGAAATTCAAACAGGCTTCGTTCATCCCGACCAGACCGATGGTGCTGAAATGATTTTTCAGCGTTCCCAGATAAGTTTTGGTGTACGGCAGCAGATCGCCGTCGAGATGACGCTGCACCACTTTACGCTTGATTTCCAACGATTCCTTGGCCAGTTCCATCAGCGCGTCGAGGCGGGCGAAAAATTCCTTTTCGGTCCGGCAGATATACCCCAGCCGGGGCATGTTGATGGTTACCACCCCGATGGAGCCGGTCTGTTCGCCGGCGCCGAACAACCCGCCGGTTTTGTTGCGCAGTTCCCGCACATCCATCTGCAATCGACAGCACATGCTGCGGACATCGCCGGGCTTGAGTTCGCTGTTGATGAAATTCTGGAAATAAGGCAATCCATATTTGCCGGTCACCTTGAACAGCAATCTGGCGTTGTCGGTATCCCATTCGAAATCCTTGGTAATATTATAGGTCGGAATCGGGAACGTAAAGATACGGCCGTCCCGGTCGCCCTGGCTCATGACTTCGAGAAAGGCCCGATTGATCAAACCCATTTCCGGGCCGAAATCGCCGTAATAGCAGCCTTCCTGAAGCTTGCCGCCGATAATGACCGGCGTCTTTCTCAGATCTTCCGGCACCACCCAGTCGAAGGTCAGATTGGTAAACGGCGTCTGACCCCAGCGGCTGGCAATGTTCAAACCGAAGACAAACTGCTGAATTGCCTGTTTGACCTGAGTGTAGCTGAGATTGTCAAAACGGACAAACGGCGCCAGCAGCGTATCGAAGGAACTGAACGCCTGCGCCCCGGCCCACTCGGTCTGCAGCGTCGACAGAAAATTGACGATCTGCCCGAGAGCGGTGTCGAAATGTTTGGCCGGCGCCGCACTGGCGCGCCCTTCCCGGCCGCGGAAGCCTTCCAGCAGCAATTGCCGCAAACTCCAGCCGGCGCAATAGCCGACAATCCCGCAGGAAAGGTCGTGCAGATGAAAATCGCCGTTGTTGTGGGCTTCGGCAATTTCCGCCGGGTAGATATTGGACAGCGTATAACGGGCAATGACCGCCCCGCTGACATGGTTCAGCAAACTGGCGTAAGAATAGCCGGCGTTGGAATTTTCATTGACCCGCCAATCCTGCTGTTCGATATAAGAGGCGACCAGATCCTGGACGTCCATCATAATCTTTTTGCCTTCCCGCATCTTCTCATGCTGGGCGCGATAAAGGATAAACGCTTTGGCCGCCTTGGTCAAACCACGGCGGACAAAAGAATGTTCCACCAGGTCCTGAATCAGTTCGATATCCGGCCAGTTATCCTCGCCGAAACCCTTTTCTTCCAATGACCGGACGACATCTTTACAAATGGTCGCGGCAATCTTTTCATTCGGTGATCCGATTGCCTTCAGCGCCTTGCCGACGGCAATGGTAATCCGTTCCGGTTCAAAATCAACGACCCGACCATCTCTTTTCTTTACTTTCAATATCGAGGTTTCCAAACTTGACATTCCCCAATCTCCGGATGTTAGCATTGTGTTAAATTTTGTCGGTCCAAGGCAAAAACACCCCATATGTTAACCGTGCGATATTTTATATATATACCCAAATATTGATTATATCAACAATAAAACCACAATATATTGTGTTTTTTTCGTATTTTTCCCTAATTGGCGCAATGTTAGCAACTTATAAAAAGAGGGCCTGTCGACGGCCAAAATTATCCCGATGCAACAGGGGAAAAGGGCTTGCGTCGACGGGAAAGCCGTGTTAAAATTAAATCGGAAACAGCAAGAGGCTTTATCATGCAACCAAGCCGACGAATTCTGATTGTCGCGCATCAACCGGAATTGCGGGAGCAATTGTCCCGCACCCTGCGGCGTTACGGCCAAGCCGACGCCACCGCCACTCTGGTGCGGCAGATGCGTTGCCGGTTGGGCGCTTCGCGGCAACCGGCGCCGAAACCGGACGGCCCCGAACCGGAACCGTATGAGGTTGACACCGCGGTTGACGCGGATGCCGCCGGGGAAATGATCCGGCGGGCATGGCACGAATCCCATCCCTATACGGTCATGTTCATCGATGACCGTCAGCCGGCCGGACCGGAAGGATCGGCCGCCGCCCGTCGTCTGTGTGAAATCGATCCCGCTCTTGAAATTGTAATCATGAGCGATCTTGTCGACGCCACGCATCTGCGCCTCGCCGCCGTTGCCGCCGCCCCGGAAAAATTGCTCTACCTCAAAAAACCGTTTCAGGAGGAAGAAGTACTGCAGTTGGCCGCGGTTTTGACTTCGAAATGGAATTTTGCCGCCACCGAATACCGCCATCGGGAATGGTTGGAAACGTTGCTGCGCGGCCTGAGCCGGATAAAAACCATGGTCGGCACCTCGGTCGGGGAACATTACGCCGCCGTGCTCCGGGCGCTGCTGCAATTTGCCGGCGCCTCCAGGGGCTTCATTGCCGATGAGGCCGACGCCGGGACCTGGGAGTTGCGCCATACCGTGGGCCTGGAGCAGGATGACGTACAGGATTTTCTACATCGTCACGCCGTCGACTTGCGTGGAAGCAAGACCA
This sequence comes from Victivallales bacterium, assembly GCA_028691155.1. Classification (GTDB taxonomy): domain Bacteria; phylum Verrucomicrobiota; class Lentisphaeria; order Victivallales; family SZUA-371; genus SZUA-371. The sequence continues at coordinate 10,191 of JAQUZV010000032.1, read as the reverse complement.
CCCGGCAATGCGACGGCAAATACGTCATCCCGCTGCAACGGGAAACACTCGCCGCCATCGTCGTCATTTACGACACGGCAACCAACCGTGATCCGGAATGGTATAAAATGATCAGTTTACTGGCCATGACGGCGGGAGAAGTATTGTATAATGCCATCATCTGTCAAACGGCAATGCGTAAAATGCAGTTGAACCATCTGGACCGGGCGGTAAGGAAAATGACGGAAATGGAAGCGGCGCTGCTGGATCGCATCGTCGGAGAGAGCGAGAATGCCGGCCGCGTCCGACAGGAAGTCGCCGCCGCCCAACGCCAACTGGCCTACATTCGCCATACTATGGACATGATCGACGGCGACTTTTCCCGCTTTGTCCCGCAGAACATTCGGCCGGCCCAATTACTGACCGACGCCCGCGACGCCGTCGCCCGCCTGTTTCCGTCCTGTAAATTGACCGTGACTGTCGCCGGAGCGGCCGAACTGCAACTCCTGCTCCCGCCCGATCCGTTGCGAATGGTACTGGAAACCTTGCTGGCCAATTCCTGCGAATCGGCCCTGGCCGCCGGACGCCATGCCGTCGCAGTCGGCATGACCATCGACGCGGGAAACCATCAGATCTGCCTGCGTTATAGCGATGACGGACCGGGCATTCCCGCCGCCGTCAGAGACAGTATTTTCGAACCCTTTGCCGCCACCGCACCGAACAAGATCGGCATCGGACTGGCGGCTTCCCGCATCATCATGGAAAAAATGGCCGGAGGGTTGTTTTTGAATCCGGACTATCGCGACGGCGCGTCATTTGCCATCAAACTGGCCAGACCGCAGCATTGAAGCGCTTCCCGCAGCTCCGCCCCCGGCAGGCCGATGACATTGTCCGCCGGTCCGACAATCCCGGCCACCAGCATGTCCCCGTGTTCCTGCAGCGCATAGGCCCCCGCCTTGTCGAGGACATGAACCCGCGCCAGATATGCCGCCACGGTTTCCGGGCCAAAGGCGCGGAACACCACCCGGGTGGAAACACAGAAAATGCAGCGGATCGCCGCCGCGCGGCACAATAACGCCACCGCCGTCAGCACCGTATGAGTCCGCCCCGACAGTTGCAGCAACATTCGGCCCGCCTCCTCCTGGTCGGCCGGTTTGCCCACCGCCCGGCCGGCAAATTCGATCACCGTATCCGCCCCCATCACCACCGCATCGGGATGATCCACGGCGACAGCTTCCGCCTTGGCCACAGCGTTGAGGACCGGAATGCGTTCCGGGCAACGGTCGACGGTCACCTCGGCAACCGTCGCCGGACACACGGAAAAAGCAATACCAAGCTCATGAAGGATTTGTTTCCGGCGGGGAGAGCCGGAAGCCAGAATAAAATTCATGCCTCCCCCCGAATTATTCGTCGCCATCCCGGAAAGACGGTGTTTCGGGCGGGGAAACCGTAACGCCGATATCTTCCGCCGCATCCGGCCCCCCGTGTTCCGGCAGACGGTCGGAAACCCGTAGGGCGCGACAGTAAATACCGACCTCCCGTACGGACGTGATTCCCAGCACCTGTTCCAATACCTCCAGAATCCGGACTTTCAGGCGTTGCCGCTGCTCGGGCATATTTCTGACACCGACGTCGAAAGTGACCTGAAGCTCCAGTTGCTGATAACGACCCCGGCAATACAAGCGAACCCGGGTCATGGTCAAATCGGGGAATTCCGGCTGCAGCGATAGAACCAAATCGCGAATCGCGTCCGCAGCAATAAGCACCGGGCCATTCTCTTCCTGAATGTCAATACCCCGGCAGCGGCGGCGGCGGCGGAACAACCACAACATCAACCGCAGCAGCAACAGGACAACGACAGCCGCTGCCACCACGCCGACGCCGGTCAGAAACCCGGCATTGAATTCCGTCCACTGTCCGTGCAACGGACCGATCAGTCCCGACAACAGCTCACCATATCTGCAACTCATAATTCGCCCCCTGGCGGTTTATATCAGCCTTCGACAAAATTTTCGCGGCGAACCTCTTCTGTTTCTTCTTCCCCGGCCTCTTCCGCCGTTGTTTCGTCTTCGATCTCCTGAATCAGCACATTGACATGAGTTACCGTCATTCCGGTCGTACGCTCCACCAGTTCCACCACCGCATGCTGGACCCGATCCGCAACATCCGGAATGGAATTGCCGAAGGCAATATTGATCTTTACTTCGATTTCCACCGCGTTGTCGCCCATGTCAATGGAAATGGCGCGATCGGAGATCTTGCGGCTGCCGACGATTTCCCCGATATTGTCGACGAAACTGCTGCCGGCCAAACGGGTTACCCCTTCGACCTGGCAGGTCGCTTTGCGCACCAGCGAAGAAATAACATTTTCATGAATCCGGATCAAGCCGAGTTCGGTGCTTTTCTCGTTGGCGTTATTGTAAGCCGGCGCTTCGGTCTTGGTTTCCGGTTGTTTGAGTCGTAATGACGATTTTTCCCGCATGATCAAATCCTCCCATTCCTTGTTCTTTCCGGGACGGCGCATCCCCGCGGCAACGCCGACGCCGAAAAACATAATTTTCTGCTTCGAAAACTCCGCCCGGGCTATTTTCCCACTTCGTTGTTTTCAAAATTCTTCATAATCTGTTCCAGACTGCCGGTATTGTAGTGGCCTTCCGTGAACACCTTGCCGCCGAGGACATAATGGGCAAAGGGGATCGAGGTGCTGACACCGTCGATCACAAATTCCTCCAGCGCCCGCCGGCAGCGCGCAATCGCCTCCGCCCGGGTCGGAGCATGAACGATCAGTTTGCCGATCATGCTGTCGTAATAAGGCGGGATCATATAGCCGCTGAAAACATGCGAATCGACCCGAACGCCGAACCCGCCCGGCGCGGAATAGAGATTTACCCGGCCCGGACTGGGGACAAAGTTTTTATAGGGATTTTCCGCATTGATCCGGCATTCGATCGCGTGACCGCGCAATTGAATATCCTTCTGGGAAAAGGAAAGCTTTTCCCCGGCGGCAACACGAATCTGTTCTTTGATCAGGTCGATACCGGTGATCGCCTCGGTCACCGGGTGTTCGACCTGAATACGGGTGTTCATTTCCATAAAATAGAAATCACCGCTTTCCGTCAGCAGAAATTCGACCGTCCCCGCGTTGCAGTATTTTACCGCCCGGGCCGCTTTGATCGCCGCCGCGCCCATTTTCGCCCGCAGTGACGGCGTCATTGCCGCCGACGGCGACTCTTCCATCAGTTTCTGATTCCGGCGCTGAATACTGCAATCCCGTTCGCCCAGATGGACGACATTGCCGGATTCGTCGGCAATGATCTGGAATTCGATATGTTTGGGATTGACCAGATATTTTTCAATATAAATATCGGCATTGCCGAACGCTTTTTCCGCTTCGGTCCGGGCCGCATGGAACCCCTGAATCAGACTGGCGTCATTGTGGGCGATCCGCATTCCGCGGCCGCCGCCGCCGGCACTGGCCTTGATGATCACCGGATATTTCAGCTTATGGGCGATATTCATGGCCTCCTGTTCGGAAGCAATGATGCCGTCGCTGCCCGGAGTAACCGGGACTCCGGCCTTGATCATGGTTTCGCGGGCCACCGCCTTATCGCCCATCGCCCGGATATGCTCCGGTTTCGGCCCGATAAATTTAATATTGCAATCGGCGCAGATTTGGGCGAAACGCGCATTTTCGGCTAAGAAGCCGTATCCGGGATGAATGGCGCCCACGTCACAGATTTCCGCCACACTGATGATGCGTTCGATCAGCAGATAACTGTCGGAAGAGGGCGGGGGACCGATGCAGACGGCTTCGTCCGCCAGTTTCACCGCCATACTGTCGGCATCGGCCGTGGAATAGACGGCCACCGTTTTGATTCCCATCTCCCGGCAGGCACGAATAACCCGGACCGCGATTTCCCCGCGGTTGGCAATGAGTACTTTATCAAACATAATGCTGTTTCCCTGGAATTATCCGATAACGAACAATGATTGCCCGTATTCGACCGGCGTGGCATTCGTGACCAGAATTTCCTTGATCACGCCGCTCTTTTCCGCCTTGATTTCGTTCATTACCTTCATGGCTTCAATAATACACACCACCGTATCCGGGGTAACCGTATCGCCGACCTTGACAAACGGCGTCGCTTCGGGCGAGGGCGCCAGGTAAAAGGTGCCGACAATCGGCGAATCAATGGTTTCGACCTTGGCCGCCGGTTCCGCCGGAGCGGCGGTCACCGTCGGCGCGGCAGGGGCCGGGGCAGCGGCCGGGGCGGGCATGGGCGGGTAAAGAGGCGCGTTCGCCGGCGCCATCATCTGAGGGGCCGCGACCACCGTCGGCTGGCTCGCGCCGCGGCGAATGCAGAGGTTGTACTCCTCCGCTTCGATCTTGAACTCAGTCAGATCGTTGTCAGCCATAAGCTTTACAATGGTTTTGATTTCCTCTATCTTCATTCTGTGTCCGTCCTTTAAATGTTGTTCTGATTCCTACGATTCAGACGATACGCCAGCGCCTGCAGCGCCAACCGATAACCGTCCGGACCGAACCCGCTGATCTGACCGATGCACATGGCGGCCGTCAGCGATTTTCGCCGGAACTCTTCTCTTCCGTGAATATTGCTCAAATGAACTTCCACTGCCGGTATCGCCACCGCCTCCAGCGCATCGCGAATCGCCACGCTGGTATGGGTGTACGCGGCAGGATTAATAATAATCCCGTCAATCTGTTCGCCCCGCGCCGCCGCAATCCGGTCGACGATTTCCCCCTCGTGATTACTTTGGAAAAAGGAAATATTCATCCCCAGGGAAGCGGCCGATATCTGCAGGTCATTTTCAATGTCCTGCAAAGTAACCGTCCCGTAGATTTCCGGCTTGCGTACGCCGAGCAGCTGCAGATTAGGACCGCTGATCACTAAAATTTTCATAACTTCCTATTATATCGCCTTTTCTTTTTTTTGCAATGGCAATGTGATAAAACCCGGATATTATCGCCGGGAACGGGAGCTTCGGGCGGGCCGCGTCGATCGGACCGTCCGCACCGTTTCCCGGGCCGGGAGCATCTCCATGGTCAGTTCCTGATCGACGGTAAGCTGTTCGATTTTTTCCGGAGCGAACACCATTCCGGCCCGGACTGCGGCTCCGACGCCGAGCTTGGAGGAAGACGCGGAAGAGAACATGAAAAAGAGACTGCCGATGATCAGGACCAGCAACGAAGCACCGCCGACCACCGTCATGACGATCAACCGCCGGATCCGGACTTCGTCCTCGACATTGACCTGTTTTTCTTTTTCCAGTTTATGATAAATTTCTTCGGAAATGGCAATCTCATGCCGTTTGCCGTAATGGTGCTGGAGGATTTCATCCAGCGCGCCCCGGTCCAGATTATAAAGGTTGCAGAGGCTGCGCAGATAGGCCCGGACATATACCGGCGGCGGCAGTTCGCCGAAATCATCCCGTTCCAGGGCTTCGATATAAGAACCGCGAATCCGGGTTTCCGCTTCCACGTCTTTCACCGTCAGGCCGCCGGCAATCCGGGCATCCTGCAAAATTTTTCCGATGGAAGCCGATTCCACCGTCGGCAGCGGCGAAGTCTTTTTCTTGCGCCGGGTCAACCAGGAGGTGGCGGTTTCGTCCTCCGGCATAGCAACTCCCGTCTTTCTGACTCTTTCCGGGTCGGGTTCGGCGGACGGACGGGCGGCCTTGGCCATCAGTCCCGGCTCCGGCACCGCGGTCTTATGTTCGACCGTCGGCGTTGCCGCGGTCGAAGGCGAGGCATCATGATCGGGAGCAACGGCCGCTTCCCGCGCCTCCCGGGCGGCTTTGGCGGCGGCGGCACGCTCCCGGATGATGGCGGCAATTTCCTGCGAATCGGGCACCGGCCCGCCGGAGTTGGTGTCTTGCGTGCTTTGCCGGTTGAAATCCAGGGGCAGAATGTCTTCATTCCGTCCGGATTCCGGAGCCTTACGATTATTCAGTTCCTCCATATCCGTATCCGTCCCGTTTATGCATTATCGATTTCATCAAAAACCAGAATTTCGCGCTTCGATCCGCCCGGCAGCGGCGCACTGACAATGCCGCGTTCCTCCAGTCGGTCGACAATTTCCGCCGCACGGTTATATCCGATCCCCAACCGACGCTGCAGGTAACTGGTGCTGACCTTTCGTTCCAGCAGCGCGATTTCCAGCGCCTTGCGTACCAGTTCCCCGTCCTCCGGCTGCAGATATTTTTTCACGACCGGATCGATGTCCGGCGCATCGTGGATATCGCCGCCGTCATCGGTGTCATCGCCGTCGTCGTCAAACGCGGTGTCGGCCCCCTCCGCAACCTCCGCGTCCACGGCGGAGACGACCTTGTCGTCAAAGCTCTGTTCCGCCTGGGCGGAGACAAAGTCCACCACCTTCTGAATATCCGCATCCTCCACCATTGCGCCCTGAATCCGATCCAGATTGGCGCTTCCGGGGGGGACGAACAGCATGTCGCCGCGACCCAGCAGCGTTTCCGCCCCCTTCTGGTCCAGAATCACCCGGCTGTCCACAATCGAACCGACGCGGAAAGCAATCCTGGTCGGCAGATTGGCTTTGATCACTCCGGTAATGATATTGGTGGACGGCCGTTGGGTGGCAATTACAATATGGATGCCGGCGGCCCGGCCTTTCTGGGCAATTCTGGCGATGGAAGTTTCCACGTCGCTTTTGGCGTCGGTCATCATCACGTCGGCCAATTCGTCGACGATAATTACCAGCACCGGCATTTTATCGGGAATCGGATCGCCGTTATCGTCCAGAACCACTTCCGCTCCGATCGCCCGTGTATTGTAACCGCTGAGATTGCGGACCCGGGCTTTGGCCAGAATGCGATACCGTTTTTCCATTTCATTGACCGCCCAGCGCAAAGCGATCGGCACCTTCTGCGGATCATTGACCACCGGAGTAATCAGGTGCGGCAACGGCGTATACATTTCCATTTCCACCACCTTCGGGTCCACCATGATCAACCGCAGTTCATCGGGACGAAACCGGAACAGCAAACTCATAATCAACGTATTCATACAGACGCTTTTCCCGCTGCCGGTCGCCCCGGCAATCAGCAGATGCGGGGCTTTGGCCAGGTCCATCACCACCGGCAATCCGGCCACGTCCTTGCCCAGGACAATCGGAATCTGGCACCGGGTTTCGCGCCACTGCGGACTCTCCATCAATCCGCGCAGATAAACCGCCGCCGCCAGCGCGTTCGGGGCCTCCACCCCCACCGCATTCCGGCCGGGAATCGGCGCCAGAACCCGAATGCTTTCCGCTTCCAGCTGCATGGCGATATTGTTGGCTATATTCGCCACCTTTTCCACTTTCACGCCCGGAGCCAACGTCACTTCATAGCGCGTAACCCGCGGACCGCTGACAATTCCGGTTACCTGCCCGTCCACTTTGAAGCTTTCCAGCGTCTCCTGCAGAATTTCGCTGTTTCTTTTCAACGTTTCGGCACTTTCTCCCGGCGTTTCCGCGCCGCGGCTCAACATGGCCACCGGCGGTAAGACATATTCCACCGCCCCCCCTTCCGCCGCCGGAACACGCTTGTGAACCGCAACCGGCTTCCGGCGCGGCGGCAACGCGGTCGCCGGAGTATCGTCATCTTCCGGTTCCGGAACGGTCTCCCGGGCCACAATTATCGGTGCCGCAACGGAATTTTTATGCGGGGAAAGAACTGATGCTTCTTCCGATTCCGGCGCCGGCGCCGTACCGCCGGATTCTTCCGCGCTGAGTTTCAAGCGCTGGTACAGGGAGAGCGATTCATTTCCACTGTCCACCTTGGTTTCGCGGGAACCGGACTCCGGTTCCCGGTCCGACGACCGGCGTTGCAGCAATCGCTGCAACAGAGAACCTTCGCGATGCACCTCCAACGGCGGTTCTTCCCTGGTTTCTTCCTCCGCTTCCGGCGGCAAAATCACCGGCTCCGGCTTGGGAGGCGGCGACAACGGCACCGCGGTTGCCGCCGGGATCGGTTTGACCGGCAAGGCCACCGCTTCCGGCTCGGCCTCGGCCGCCCGGCGCGGCAACTTATCGATAACCGCCTTGGCCGATTCCAGCAACGACGGGGTTTCCGCCGCCGCTTCGCCCGTTTTAATCAATGCCGCCATGAACAGCCGATGCCAATCGGCCCGCCAGACAAAAAACAGTCCCACGGCAAGAAACACCAGCGCCATAACCATCGTTCCCACCGCACCGATATAATAGCGGATAATCCCGGCCTCCACGGTTCCGTACTTGGGCGCCGCCAGTTGCTGCCCGATAACGCCGCCGGAAAGGGCCGCGCCGGGAGCGCTTTTGGCGCCGATGCCCAACATGTCGGTGTAACGACAGAATTCCTCCGGATACATACCGAACAGGATCGTGGTGCCGAAGCAGATCACCAGCAGCGCGCCGAAATAACCTTTCCGGCGCACCGGGAAATGAATGGCCGGGCGCGCGGCGCAGATAATCAGAAACGCCGTCAGCGGATAGGCCGCCATTCCAAACAGCAACAACAGCGTACACGAAATATGCGCGCCGACAATTCCGATCCAGTTCCGGATGGCCCGTTCGCTGCCGCCCTGCAACACGGAAAAATCACTCGCCTGGTGCGACACCAGCGCCAGAATCACCATGATTGCGGCCGCCAGATACAGGCAGTATTTGAATTTGAACCCCTGCGGTTCCTCTTTTTTACTGTTGTCCATACCAATAAAGTTCCGTTTCGCCGTCTTCCTCTGCCGATCACCAAAACCCGTTCCGGGCATTCATACATTCAATTACTAATATACCCTGCGCCGGGGAGATTACAAGACGCGGCATCCCCCATGTTGCCCATTTGCCGGACCGATTTTCCCGCCGCGTTCGAATGTCGGTCATAACGGGAAACCCATGAGGGAAAAAGAAAATAACGGCCACATGACGGCCAGATGACGGAACCTTGGCAACCGGTTCACAGCATTGTGGTTAGCATTATTTTTATGAAAACGGCCGGGCGGAACGCCGTCGCGACAACATCATCGCGCCCCGTCATTCCACCCGATTGCGGATGCGGCGCCAGAATGCCGTTCCGGCCGCCGTAAGCAGATAGCACACTCCGGCAATAATAATGATGACCGCCCCGCTGGGAACATTCCAGCGATAGCTCAAACCAAGACCGAAAAAAGTGAACAGAATACTCAGAATCACCGAGAAGAACATCATTTTCCACAACCGCCGGGTAAAATGACCGGAAATCGCCGCCGGCAACGTCAGCAAGGCAATTACCATAATCAGACCGACCACGGAAATCAGCAGGACAATCGTCAATGCCGTCAGACACAGCAGCAGCAGATAATAAAAGTCGACTTTCACCCCCTTGATCCGGGCAAAATCACTGTCGAAGCATACCGCCAGAAATTTATTGTAGAACAGCAGACACAGCGCAACAATGGCAACATCCAGTCCCAATACGGTATAAAAATCTTCCCGGGATACCATCAGAATATCACCGAAGAGATAACTCATCGCGCTCTGGTATCCCGGCGTCAGGGCAATAAAAAGCACCCCCAGCGCCATTCCCACCGCCCACATGGCCGAAATTACCGCATCCTCGCGCTGCTTCCAGTGCATGCTGACAATCCCGATCGTCAGCGCCGAAAACAATGCGGCGGCAATCGCCCCGCTCATCGGCGTGATCCACGGCGCCTGTAGTCGGTATTGCAGATAAAGCGCCATCCCGATCCCACCGAGAATACAATGCGCAATCGCGCCCGCAATGTAAGTAATCCGCCGCACCACCACATAGGTGCCGACAATCCCGAACGCCACTCCGGCCACCATCCCGGTCAGAACCGCATAACGAAAGAACACCATATCCGGGTCGTCAAGGGCATGAAAAAAATCACTCATGGCGGTGCCCTCCTGTCGCCGCAGACGGATGTTCGTGCTCGTGGATACAGCAATGATCGTGCCGGACCATGTTCACCTTATACCCGTACATGTCGCTGATAACCGCGCCGGTCAACTCCGAAACCGGATGCACGTGAACCGTACGGTTAACGCAGATCACCCCGGAAAGCCAGTCCGAAACTAAGCCGAGATCGTGCGAGACCACCAGCAGCGTCATGCGCCCGACCAACTGTTTTAAAACTTCATAGAATTGTGCTTGCGCACCGGGGTCGATGTTGGAAGTCGGCTCGTCCAGCAACATAATTTCCGGCTCCCCCGCCAG
>JAQUZV010000031.1 GCA_028691155.1 Victivallales bacterium | reverse complement strand
ATCTCGGCGGCGGTAAACGGCGCCATCTCCCGATGCTGCACCCAGATCCGCCCCCGCACTTTTTTGACCTGAATATCCGCAATCCGGCGCAGCAGATAACGGATATTATCCATCATCTTCTGTTCGAAAAGGTATCGGTTGTTGCCCTTGGTCGCGATCTCATGATAGCGACAGATAATTGCATTGAAACCAGTTGCCATAATTTTTCCCAGTATTTTCTGAAGGTGATTTGTGCCGCGATAATCTATCCGCCCCCCTGGCGCTTGTCCAGCACCGAAACGGATATAAGGACGGGAAATAACCGTCCGGGCATTGACTTTGCTCCCATTCCGGGCTTATTTACCCGCAAACCTTTTACGAGGACATTTTATGTTTGAATCATTCTCCGATAATAAATCATTTCTGGCGGAATACCAGCGCCATGCCGCCGCATTCGCCGCCGACCCCACGCCGGTCGCTGCCGCCCTCACCCCGGAATTCATCCGCGAACAAACCGCGTTCGCCCGCTGCGGGGAATCGGAAACCGCCGTCCTGCTCCGAATCGCCGCAACCATTGCCGCCCAACCGGAATTGCAGGAACTATTCGCTTTTGCCGTTTATCATCTTCAGCACAGCCCGGCCGACGCCACCTACGGCGACTGGCCCGACCTGCATCGGCAACTGGGACCGGAAGGGAGCTGCCTTTATCTGCTGGCCGCGCTGACGCTGATTCCCGGCATCCGCCGGACTTATTGCGACCTCGGCGTTGACGACGCCATCACTCGCGACACCACGCTGGAATTCAGCGGCTTCTGCCGCAACCACCTTCAGGGATGCGGCGTCCCCGGAATTTTCCGGGAACAGCTCTACTGGTTGAAACTGTACCGAGACGGCCGGTTGTTCCGACTCGGACGCATGGAATATAAAGCGGAAAAATTCGCCTCGTACGGCGTGGTCCTGCGCCATCGCCGTACCGCCGCCACCGTCATGCTGGCCCCGGACGGCAACCGCTATGCCGCCGACGGTCTGGCCCTGCCGCCGGAAACTGCGGCCGCCGTCGGCTGGACGGCGGTTTACCGGGAAACCCCGACGACCTTTACCGGTCATCCCATTCGCCCCGAAGGGCGGACGGAACCAACCCCGGTCACCCTGCGCCGCGACGACTGGGACATAATGCTGCGTCCCGGCGATGACATTATCGACACGCACATCCCGCCGGGCGGCGGTCTCTCCCCCGCGGTTTGCCGCGACTCGCTGCAGCAGGCGGCGCAATTTTTCCCGCGTCTGCGGCCGGAATGTCATTTCCGAGCCTTTTTCTGCCTCAGCTGGATTTTCAATACGCAACTGGAAGAGCGGTTGCCGGAAACCAATTTAGCCCGTTTCATGCGGGAACCATATCTGTTCCCGGTACCTGGCAGCCGTTTCGCGGGCATGTTTTTCGTCTTTTCGCGCCCCGGCATCACCGCGGCAACCCTGCCGGAACTGCCGCGCACCACCCGGTTGCAACGGGTCATGCTGGACATCCTCGCTGCCGGAGACGACCTGCGCTACGGCGCCATGTTCTACCTGCTGCCCGACCTGCCGCACTTCGGCACGCAATATTACCGCCGCCACTACCGGCAACCGGAATAGACCGGACCGACCGGGAGATGCGGCCCGGTCATCCGGCGATTTGAGATTAGTCGGAGCTTATTTGACGCCGAAACGGAAAACCACGGTTTCCCGGTAGGTCTGGTCCGGCGTCAATACGATCGACGGAAAATGGTCATGATGCGGGGCATCGGGATAGCGCTGCGGTTCGAAACAGAAGCCGCCGCGCCGCGGATAACGGCGGTGGCCCTTGCCGATTTCGCTTCCCAGTCCGTTGCCGGTATAGAACTGCACCGCCGGCTGGGTGGTGAGGACCTCCAGCGTCCGCCCGGTCGTCGGTTCGTAAACTTCGGCCGCCGTAGTCAATGCGCCCGGCGTCGGGCGGCACAGCACGAAATTATGGTCGTAGCCGCCGCCGATGGCGATTTGCCCGTCGGCCGCGTCGATGTCCCGTCCGATCGGTTTGGCCACGGTAAAATCGAACGGTGTTCCCGCCACCGGACGAATTTCCCCGGTCGGAATCAATTCGGCACTGACCGGAGTATAATGTTCGGCATTGATCCGGGCCAGATGACCGGTCACCGGTCCGGAGCCGGCCCCGGCCAGATTGAAATAGCTGTGATTGGTCAGGTTGACGATCGTCGTCCGATCGGTGGTCGCCGTCAGCTCCAGCCGGAGAGCATAGTCGTCATCCCAGGAATAGCGTGCCGTCACCGTCAGATTGCCGGGATAGTTTTCCTCGCCGTCGGGAGAGAAATAACGCAATTCCAGCGTGGCGGCGGTTGCCGTCACCCGCGGCGTGGCCGACCACAACATTTTGTCGAACCCCCGATTGCCGCCGTGAAGATGAGTCTGCCGCTGCGGTGCTTCGTTGACCGCCAGCTGATACGTCCGGCCCGCCAGGGTGAACTGACCCCGATTCAGCCGGTTGCAGCACCGTCCGACAATCGCGCCGAAATAGGGGCTCTGCGCCAGATATCCGGCCAGATCGTCGAAGCCGAGCACCACGTCATCCCGTTTCCCCTCCCGGTCCGGCACCACGATGCCGACCACAATGCCGCCATAGTTGGTAATTGCCACCGCCGCGCCATGATTGTTGGTCAGGGTGTATAAAGTCGTCATCCGCCCGTCGGGCAACGTACCGAAATCCACCTGCGTAATGTTCATAATCTGCTCGCTTCCGCTAAGAGTTTCCAACCGATAAACGGGAATATCAGCGGCGGCGACAGCCGCCGTCGGTATTCCGGCCCCAAAATCAATAATTATTCAAACAGGTCTCAAAAACAGTCAAAAAACGCGCCAGTTCTTCCCGGGTCGTCGCCGGAGAAAAACTCAGCCGCAATCCGGAAAAAGCCTCTTTGACCTTAATTCCGGCGGCCAGCAACGCCGCGCTCGGCGTTTTCGTTTCCGCATTGCAGGCACTCCCCGAAGCCACATAAACCCCGTGTTCGGACAGCATCCGCACCAACACCGCCCCCTGATAGCCCGGCAACAGAAAATGCACCAGATAAGGCGATGCCGCTTCCGCCTCGACCACCCACTTGATCCGTTCACCCCAACGCCGCTGCAATTCCCGGCGTAATTCGTCATTAAGTCCGCTCAGACGCGCCCGGTTGGCCGCCAGTTGCGCCGTCAGTTCCGTCAGCGTCTGCGCCAGCGTCAGGCACATGGGGGGATTGGGACGGCTGATCCGATGTTCCTCGCGCCGCCGCCGTTGCCAAAAGTGACGCAACCCCGTCGGCGAACCGTCGTGATCGCGGTAAATAATCGCGCCGCCGCCGGGAACTCCGATTTTATAACCGGAAACGATCGCCGCGTCAAGCCGCGCCGCCTGCCACGGCAATTCCAGTTTGCCCGCCGCCTGCACCGTGTCGGCCAGAAATCGTGCCTGCGGCGCCCGGGCGTCGATCACCCGCCGGATCGCCGTCAAATCCTGAACCGCCCCGAATTCGCTCTGCACCTGATGAATCGCCACCGTCGCCGTCGCCGGACCCAACATAGAGGCCAGATGATCGAGGTCGACCCGGCCGCGACACAACCGCACCGTCTTCACCGGAACGTCCAGCGGACCGAGAGCGGCCGTCAAGGCGGCATGTTCGGCCGCGGTCGTCACCACCTCTCCGGCGGCAAAACCGGGATACGACAAGAGATGATACAACGCCGAGGTCCCCGAATCGGTCCATTGGACGGCAGCATCATGGCCGGGGCCGCAGAGCGCCGCCAGCATCCGCGCCTCGTGTTCGTCCAGTGCCCGGCGCACCGCATAGGCCGCCAGATGAATGGCTTCCTGATTGGCAAAACAATGGAGCGCGTACTGTTGCCACTGCGCCAATGTCTGTGCCGCGGGCGGAGAAGCCGCCGCATGATCGAGATAAACGGCATCGTGGAAAGGATCAGCCATGATGATTGAGTTTATTTTGATAATTCTGCTGGAATTTATGGATCAGGTCTTCGCCCTGTTCCGATTCGTCTTTGATGAACTGGGCGAAGTCGGCCCAACGGGATTGCAGTTTTTCATCGATAACATGCTCGATCCGGCAAGCCGCGGCCTCGGCCCGCTCACGGGAACATCCCAGCACATTGCAGAGGAAATCGGCAATCACGGTATGCCGTTTGAACAAATTACGGGCGATTTCCTCCCCGGCGGCGGTAAGGGTGATATTTTTCCGGGCCTTGTAATTGACCAGTCCTTTGGCGGCCAGGCCGCGAATGGCTTCGGTCACCGAGGCCATGCGGATACCCATGCTGTCGGCAATGGCCTTGGTATGGGCATGGCCGTGGTCGAGGCAAAGCTCATAGATGGTTTCGATATAATTCTGTTGGTTGAGTGATAGTTCCTGCAGCTGTTCTTCGGCCATGATTCAACCACGGATTTTCTTTTTTTCACTTTCCATTTTCGACGTATGGGAGGCGCGTTCCACCGCCAGGTCGTCCATAATCTGCCGCACGGCCTCCGGGTCGCCGGCCGCCGCCTGAACCCGTTGTTGCGCCGCGATTTCAGCCCCGGCGATCTTCGCCTTATAAATGCTCTCGATTTCGGCTATTCTATTCTTCTGGTCCGGTGTCAGCTCCCGCAATGCTCCGCCGGTCCGTTCCAGCGCCAGTTCCCACGCACTTTTCATCTTCCATTCCTTGAATCTTGAATATTGGTAATTGCCATCCGCCGGGGATAACCGCCGACACCGGAAAAAAACCGCGTTATCGGGTGTAATTTACATCCGTCTCCGGAATAAGTCAAAAAAATGCAATGCATTCAATATCAGGGCATGACTGATTTCCCCCCGGCCAATCAAGTCGCCGACGTTGTCGATCGGCACAGTAAACGCCGCCAATTCCTCGGTGTCCTCCAGTTGCGGCGCCCCTTCCCGGCGACAATTCTCCAGCAGCACGGTATAGCAGGTGTTGCCCTGCAACGCCGGATTGGGGTTGACTTTGCCGATCACCCGGCCGTTTTCCCCCACATATCCGGTCTCTTCCCGCAATTCGCGGCAAGCGGCCGCTACCGGATCGGAGTCCGCCGCATCGATGCAGCCGCCAGGAATTTCCAGTTCCACCGCCCCGGAACCGTGACGGTATTGACGAATCATCACCAATTCGTCGTCCGGCGTCACCGCCACCACCGTTACCCAGTTGCCGCAATTCAGGTAATAAAAATAGTGTTCGACCCCGGTGCGCAGGCACCGGGACAATTCGCGGCCGACGGAAAAAATCGGCGCTTCGAACACCTTTTCGTCGCTCAGCGACACCCAACCGGTTGCCGCCGGCGCCATCACGGACCCGTTCATTTATTCGGTGATCAGGTCCATCGCACCGATAACCTTCTGCAACGCCTGAACATAGGCGCCAAAATTCTGCGATGGAATCTGCTGTCCGGCATCACTGCAGGCATTGACCGGATCGGGATGGGTTTCCACCAGCAGACCGTCGGCGCCGGCCGCAATCGCCGCCCGGCTCAACGGCAGAATCAGGTCCACCCGACCGGCGGCATGACTGGGATCGACAATCACCGGCAGATGGCTTTCCTTCTTGGCAATAGCCACTGCGCTCAAATCCAGCGTATTACGGGTGGCATGCTCAAAGGTTTTGATGCCGCGTTCGCACAAAATCACGTTGGTGCAGCCGTGCACCATCAGATATTCGGCGGCAGAAAGCCACTCCTCGATGGTCGACGCCATCCCACGCTTCAGAATCACCGGCTTGCCCACTTCCGCCACGAATTCCAGCAAATTGTAATTCTGGCTGTTGCGGGCGCCGATCTGCAGGCAGTCGGCCACTTCCGCCACTTTGGCGATATGGTTTACGCCGACCACTTCCGTGGTGATCTGCATTTTGAATTCTTCTTTGATCTGACGCATAATTTCCAAACCGGCCTCGCCCAATCCCTGAAAATCATAGGGGGAAGTGCGCGGTTTATAGGTGCCGCCGCGCAAAATCCCGATATGGCAGGGTTGCAGATCACGGCAGACGGCCTGCATCTGTTCCAGACTTTCCACCGAACAGGGACCGGCGATAATCTGGAAATTGCCGCCGCCGATCTTGTGGCCGCCGATGTCGATCACGGTGTTGTTCCGGCGGAACTCACGACTGGCCAGCTTGTAACGTTTCTGAATCGGCAATACGTCTTCCACAAACGGAAACGCCTTGAAGACCTCCAGCGAACGATGCATTTTCTCGTCGCCAACGGCGCCGATAACGGTATGTTCCACCCCATGAATAACCCGGGGTTCATAGCCGAGCTTTTCAATCATGTCGGAAACCGACTTGACATCCTCCTCGGTAGCATTGTGCTTAAAAACGATAATCATAATCCATTTACCTCTATTTTCGGAATCGCATTCGTAAAAACCTTAATATACCATCGATTTACGACTTTTAAGCCGTCCCGACGCTTTTTTGCGGAAAATTTTTCTGCTTTTTTCTTTATATCGTCCCATCCGACGATATATTATAAGGCTCGATTTCAGAGCACGGTTTTTACACATTGACGGTTAATAATGAAACATAAGGAGGCTGCTCATGTCTGCCCAGACCAAAAAATTTAAAACAGAAGTACAGCACCTTCTGGACCTGATGATCCATTCGCTTTATTCCAACAAGGACATCTTTTTGCGGGAACTGATTGCCAACGCCGCCGACGCCATCGACAAGGCCCGGTTCGAATCGCTGCGCAACGACGCCGTTTCCCGCGACTGGACCATCCGCCTCGAAACCGTTCCGGCCAAAAACGCCATTCGCATTAGCGACAACGGGATCGGGATGACCATGGACGAAGTCATCGCCAACATCGGCACCATTGCCAAATCCGGCACCAAGGCCTTCCTGGAAGAACTGGCGAAAAACAAGGACGCCGTGGCGCCGGAAATGATCGGCCAGTTCGGCGTCGGCTTCTATTCCGCCTTCATGGTCGCCGACAAAGTGGAACTGCTTACCCGCCGCGCCGGTTCCGACACCCAGGCCGTGGTCTGGACCTCCCAGGGTCATGAAAGCTATACCATCGACGCCACGGCCAAGGAAGATCAGGGCACCGAAGTGACGGTTTACCTCAAAGACGACATGAAGGAATATCTGGAAGAATGGAAAATCCGCCAGATCGTCAAGAAATATTCCGACTTTATCGAATACCCGATCAAAATGCAGGTCACCCGCAAGGACAAGGACGACAAGGAAGAAGTCGTCGATGAGGAACTCAACAGCCGCAAGGCCATCTGGTTGCGTTCCCCGTCCGAAGTCAAGCCGGAAGAGTATGACAACTTCTTCGAACATCTGGCCCATTTCGGCAAACCGCTGAAGACCATCCACTACGCCGCCGAAGGCAAATCGGAATTCAAAGCATTGCTGTTCCTGCCGGAAAAAGCGCCGTTCGACCTGTTTATGCCGTCTGAACAACGCCGTGGACTGCACCTCTACGTCCGTCGTGTCTTCATCACCGATGAATGCAAAAAACTGCTGCCCGACTATTTCCGCTTCGTCAAGGGCGTGGTCGACTCCAGCGATCTGCCGCTGAACGTCTCCCGCGAAATCCTTCAGGAAAACGTCAAGATCGACCAGATTCGCAACAACCTGGTCAAAAAACTCCTGGGCGAACTCAAAAAGATGCAGGAAAACGAACCCGAAACCTATCTCAAATTCTATCGGGAATTCGGTAAGGTCCTCAAGGAAGGCATCCACAGCGACTATGCCAACAAGGATAAACTTCAGGACCTGGCGCTGTTCGAAACCATGAAGAACGAACCCGGCAAACTCATTACCCTCAAGGAATATGTCGCCAATATGCCCTCCGAGCAGAAGGACATCTATTTCCTGACCGGTGAAAGCCGTTCCGTGCTGGAAAATTCCCCGCATCTGGAAATCCTGCGCAGCAAGGGCTATGACGTGCTGTTCCTCAGCGACCCCATCGATGAATGGGTCATGCAGTCGCTGACCGAATACGACGGCAAAAAGTTCGCCGCCGCCGGCAAGGGTGACATCGAGCTTGACGACGCCACCAAAAAACAGGTGGAACAGAAGAACGAACAGGCGGCCAAGGAGCACAAATCACTGCTCGAATTCCTCGCCAAGCATCTGGAAGCCAACGTCAAGGAAGTGCGCTTCTCCAAGCGTCTGACCGAAAGCGCCTGCTGTCTGGTCGGCGACACCTACGATCCGGGCGCTCACATGGAACGCATCTTCAAGGCGATGAATCAGGACATGCCCAAATCCAAGCGCATCCTCGAACTCAACGCCGCCCATCCGCTGATTGCCGCCATGCAGACCATGTATGATCGGGACGCCGGTTCGCCCCAACTGGGCGAATACGCCGAAATGATCTACGATCAGGCGGTAATGACCGAAGGCGGCATTGTTGCCGATCCGTTGCAGTTTGCCCGTCGGGTGGCCGACTTGATGGTCAAAGCTACGCAATAGCAGATTGTTATAAATGATCAGCGGGACCGGTGTCGTTAAGACGCACCGGTCCCGAATCGTTTCATTCCCCTCTCGCCGCCGAGATCGAATCGGCCGGTTCCGCCGGATAACCCACACTGATCAGGGCCACCGGTTGTACGCCCCACCCCAAATGCAGCAGCTTTTTCACATATCGGGGCCTGAACCAGCCGATCCAGCAGGTACCCAGTCCCAGCGCCGTCGCCGCCAGAACCAAATGCTCACCGGCTATGCCGCAATCCAGCAATAAATAATCAATCCCGGAAAACAATGGAGCCAGCCGGTGCGTTACCAGTTCCCGCCGCGCGCACAGCACCATAATGACCGGAGCGCCCGCCAGCCAGGGCATCGGAATGCCCGGCAGTAAGCCGTGCCGGCAGATTTGCAACCGCAATTCCGGATCGCGCACCGTTACCAGCTGCCACGGCTTGCGGTTGCAGGCCGACGGCGCCAACGCCACCGCCTCCAGACAGAACGCCAAGGCCTCCTCGCTCACTTCCCGCTCCAGATAATGGCGACAACTGTGACGGCGATGGAAAATCGCCATCATTTCATCTCCAACACTCATCAGCCCGACTCCCGGTAAGATTTTGTCCTCGCCGCAACCGGCGTCCCACGACGAAGCTACGCCCGGCAACGGACCGGTTAGATGTTGCAAAACATCCCGACAATATGAAATAACCATATGTAATGTTTCCCCGCCGGTCTTTCAAGGGCCGGAAAGAACAAAATTGCCGTTCCGTCGCCAAGCGCGGTCATATCTCCCCGGACAAAATACACCTTCCCCCCAAAGTCGCGACCAACAAATATGAGGGAATTTCAGTATGGGAAGTTGAAAAAACGAACTCGACTGATTAGAGTTTTTCCCCATAATGATTCGCGGTGGCATATCGGCTTTACCACGCTTATCGAATTCGGTTGCAACAACAGACGGAAAAAGCATGGCGCAAAGTTTCACAACCATGAACCGGAGCCGGCAGGCTTACAGGAAAAAAACGGCATGGCGCCGCTGAAAAAAATGAGTACCAACTTGAAAATATCGGTAATTACGGTTTGCTACAACAGCGCGGCATATCTCGAAAAGGCCGTTGAAAGTGTTTTATCCCAGAATTATGATAATTTCGAGTACCTTATTATTGACGGCGGCTCGACCGACGGCACGCCGGATATTATCCGTCGATACGAAGACCGTTTGGCTTACTGGACCAGCGAGCCGGATCGGGGCATTTATGACGCCATGAACAAGGGCATCGCCCGGGCGTCCGGCGATATCGTCGGCATCATCAACTCCGACGATTATTATTTCCCCGAGGCATTGCAGAAGGTGGCCGATGCATTCGAAGGAAAAAGTCTCGATGAATATATTTTCTGGGGTGATGTGCAATATGAACATCGCGGCAGAGTCAGAGGTTTTCGTCCGGCCAAGGTCAAAACGGGGGCCTTCGCCCCGCATCCATCCATGTTCTGTCCGCGTCGTATCTACGAACGTATCGGCACTTATGACGCTTCTTTCCGACTGTTGGGCGATTATGATTTCATGTACCGCGCCGTAAACAAGTTCAACCTCAAACCGCTTTACGTCCCGGAACTTATCGCTTTTTTCCGCGAGGGAGGCCTGGCCGACAGCAATATTCTGTCCTGCCTGCGGGATGAACTGAAAGTCAAACGCCGCTATGGGCAGCCATGGTTTATCGCCTATCCGGTATTCTTCCTCAAAATACTGAAAAACGCCCCGCGAATACTGAACAACCGGGGTTTTCGCCTCTGATATTTTCCCCGCCGCCTGTTGGTCCTCAGAAATTAACGACAATCCGATGACGACCGCGTTCTTCCCTAACCAGTCGGGCCGCCAGTTCGGCCATCAGCCGCCCCTGCAAATCCTCACGGATGAAGTTGACCACCTCGGCCAGAGGCGCATAACCGGCCGGAACAACCCGATTCACCCGCAACAGTTGATATCCCCCCTCCCACGCCATCGCCTCGCCGACCATTCCGGGAGCCAGAGCAAAAATAACCTTGGCCATGGCCGGGTCAATGTCGTCGGTACGGGCAAAAGAACCGAGCCTGCCGCCATTCGCCGCACTGGGACAATCGCTGTATTGCCGGGCCAGCGCGGCAAAATCGCCGGAACGCGCCAATTGGGCAATCATGCCGATTTTTTGCCGGACATTGCGTTCGCTGCGCTGCGTCAACACCGCTTCGGACCAGTCGGGATGCTGCGAGTGCAAACGCTGCTTCTCGACGGCAAAAGAAAGGTAAATCCGGCTGACATCGAGACGAACCGGACGCTCGAACAGGGTCTGATTCTCACGGTAGTATGCCTCGCAACGGTCATCGCCGATCGCCAGACGCCCGGGAAATTTAAGTGCAATAAGCCGCCGCAACGCCAATTCGAACCGGGTATCCTTATCCTTCGCCGCCACCGCCAGAAAATCACGAAAGGAAATCTTCTCCCGTCGCCACCTGGCCAACAGCATCTCATGCTGGACCGGAGTCATATGCGCCACCAGTTCGTCGAAACGCGCCGCAATTTCTTTTCCGGTCACGCTGATCCCCGCCGCCGCAATCATTTGCTCCAACAGCCGCCGCCCGATCAACTGATCCACCTGACGCCGCGCCGCCGCCAGCAACTCATCCGGCGTCATGCGGCGCCATGACTCTTCCGGCATCCTTTGCCGTAAAGACGTTACGACTTCGCCCCGCCCCAGCGGTTGTCCATCCCAAAGCGCCGCCGGCTCCGGAATAAAATTCCAGCGCTCCGGCTCCGCCGCCCGCAGCAAGGCGGGAAGCAGCGACAGCAATACCGTTGCCGTCAGAATAAATTCACTTTTTATTTTTATTGCAGGCCTGAATAACATAGTCGGCCAAATCCAGGGTTTTCTGATCCGGCTCGGCGGCCAGAAGCACCGCTGTCAGCACCGCCGCCATATCTTTGTCGCCCCGACTGCCGGCCCGGGCAATATCGGAATAAATACTGAAGAGCGCCCGCTGCTGTTCCCGCACCTGCAGGATTTGACTGAGACGAATCTTCTGGTCCACCAGCGGAATATAGGGCTGACCCGGCGGATATTCTTCCAGCAGCAATTTCAATTGGGTCGCATCTTTTTCCATTGCGGCGCCATTGGCGGGAGCTTCCACCGCCACAACCAGGCGACGAATCCGATCGATCATGGTCAGTTCGGCACTCAAATCCGTAATCCTCTTATTGCGGCCCAACTGCAATTCCGCCTCTTTCAGACATTGCAGCGCCGCATCGAGCTTATCCGCCGCCACCAACTGCTGAACCCGCTCCAAATAGACGTTGTCCAATTCGGAACTGCGCAGTTGGTAAAGAAACTCATTCTCCTGCTGAATGGCAATCAGTCGGGAAATCTGCGCCGCCGCCTGTTCATGTCGCCGGGCGCCCAGATCCTGATAAATCTGCAACACCAGTTTGATTTCGTCCAATGGCGGCTCCGGGGCCGGTTTCTTGCCGCAACCGGCAAACGTCACGGCCAGCACCACGGCCAGAAAACCGGATATAATATTACGGATATTCCTCAATTCATACCCTCTTCCGTTGGGTGTTCATACTATACGCCAATCATTAAGGAGTAAAATAACTCCGATTCGGCAAATATCCAGAACCGATGCAAATATCTGCCCAAAATGCCCGGCGAAAGAAAAAAATGCTGTCGCCGCTTTTCGACACTATGCCGTGGCCACGTCCCACATGCAATCCCATACCAGCTTCAAAATCGTGTACATCTCCCAACTTTCCACAATCATGGCATAATTCTCGTGCGAGGTGGAACAAATGGCAATCTTGCCGTCGTAAAAGGTCAGACTGGCCACATTGTCCGGCAGCGAACGCGACAAATAACGGACCCGGCGATAATTTTCATTCCCGGGCAGCAGCAGCGGTGAATCGATTTCCTGGGAACGAATGCGAATGGCATAAGACCAGATCCGGCGACTGATGCGACGGCGGACAAAACGTTCCAGATAATCCCGCCCCAACGCGTCGACAAAACCGGAAATCGAGCCGAAATAAAAGTATTCCCGGTTTTTCACCTTCAACAATTCCTCATGGACGCGGCGAATGCCTTCCGCCCCCTCGAAATAGCGCACCCGCGGCCGGTCGGCATGCCGATAAAACAACTCCTTCAGTCCCGGCATCAGCCGATCCGCCGCCTGAACCCGGCGCGCCGCCAATGTCTGAAGCTGCTCCGGCGGCTCCGCGACAAAATAACGTTTATTGCCCACAAAAGTCACCGCCGCCAGGTGATCCGCCGTCAGCTCCGCCAACAGATCGTAAGCCGTGGTCCGTTTGATTTTTGCCGCCGCCGCCAACTCGGCGGCCGTCCCCCGCCCCATCGTCAACAATGTCAGATACAAGGTCGCCTTCCGTTCGCCGAATCCCAGTTGCCGCAGCGCCTCCGCTTCCATATTTTCCTCCATTATGTCTATTTTTTTCGACACTTATTTTATCGCATCAATTACTTGATTTCCAGTTATTTTACGTTATACTCGCCAATATTGTCAATTTTTTATGACACTCAAACCTCAGGAGAACGAATCATGCAACTGGCGATCAATACCGACGTACTCGGCGACGCCGGCAATCCGGAACCGGTTCTGGCCGCGATTGCCGCCGCCGGTTTCACCCATCTGCACTGGTGCCATCACTGGTGTACCGATTTTATTTACGGTCGCGCGGAAATTACCGCGCTGGCCGGCTGGTTGCGGCAATACGGACTGCAGCTTCTGGATGTTCACGGTTCGGCCGGGGTGGAAAAGTGCTGGTATGCCGAAATCGAATACCAGCGCCGGGCCGGAGTGGAACTGGTGGTCAACCGGTTACGGATGTGGGCGGAACTTGGCGGCACCGGAGTGGTCATGATGCACATACCCAATTTCACCCCGCAGACCCCCGCCGCGGTCCGCCCGGCCATTCGCCGTCGGATCGACGCCCTGCGGCGTTCCCTGGACGAACT
>JAQUZV010000328.1 GCA_028691155.1 Victivallales bacterium | reverse complement strand
GGACGCATAATTTCGGATTCCTCACGGAATCGATGGGGGAATGAAAAACAGCTTGCCAGGACCAAGTTTCCCCTTCTTGATCGACTGAATCAAAGCTCTTTCATGGCGGCCCGGAATGCGGCAAAACCCGGCGCGGACAAATAGGCGTTGCGCCGCTTATCCACCCCCAACGGCGAAATGGGTTCACGCCCGTAATCGTGGCCGGAATAGACGATATTGCTGTCGGGCAGGGGATGAATCACGGTCCGCAACGTGCGGTACATGACCGGAGCGTCGCAATAACCGATCCAGTCGACAAACAAGGTGTCGCCGGTGAAAATTCCGCTGTCGTCGCTCAGCCGGTAGGTGACGCCGTCGGCGGTGTGTCCCGGAGTGAACAGCACCTCGATATAGCCGTCGCCGAAGGGCAGGCGTTGGCGGTCGTTCAGCACGATATCCCGATGGCAACCGGTCAGGAGAGGATGGGCCGCTACCGGAGCGGCAAAGGCGGCGCGGATCGGCGTCAGCGCCGAACAGTGATCGCGATGGCCGTGGGTAAGCAGAATATAGCGCGGGCGGCATAAAGGCAGATTCCGCAGCGTCCGCACGATCAGTGCCGCCTCGCCGCAGGGATCGACTACGGCGGCATCTCCGTTGGCCGGAGCGTAAACGACATAGGAAAAATTATGGTCGAACCCGCCGACCGCAAGCTGAGTTACTTCAAATTGACGCATGATATTTTCCCTCCCGCCGTTACTGCCCGTCGGGCAACGCTTCGATCTTGCGCAGACCGCGAAACAGCAGCCAACCCAGAAAAATAACCATCAATCCCAGTGCCCCGCCCAAAACATAGCGTCCCATCCATGCCCATGGCGATGTTTTGTTTTCCTTCGGCTGATACCAGGGATTGGCGGCAACCGGGCCGAGCCGATAACTGTACCCGGAATCGAGAATGCCGGCCCGGTCGAGCACCACGGCCAAATCGTAATTGGGCACACTCATTTCCTTGCCGCCGAAATAGAGATTGAGCGGTGCCAGATCAGGGGAGGGGGTCACAAAAACGACCGCATACCCGGGACCGGAGAGCTGGAGATTTTTTATCCGGAGCGCCGGGGAATCAGCGTTTCGGATCTGCAGTTGGTAATACTTGCAACGGCGTTCGGGAAAGGTGAGCTTAAGTTTCTGTTGCGGTTGATTGCCGATGGAAACCCGGAACAGCGTTCCGGTCGCCACCGGAGTCATCGTTTGCGGATTGTCGCCGCCGTAGAGCTCCACCGAACGATAAAAATTGGCGTCGTCGACAACTACGGCCACTTCCGTCAACGGTTGCCGGGAAGTAGTGAATTCGACCACCTCGACTCCCGGATCACGGTTGCCGACGCTGAATGACGGGGACGGATAGGAAATGACTTTCCGGCACCGGATGTTTTTTCGGTGCCGTTTGGACTCGAGATGGATATTATCAATACGAAAAGTAGCCCGGGTCCGCTCAAACGTTTCCACCGTCCCCGATTTCGGCCCCGGACGCCGGTCAACCGTCAGTAAAGAACGGGCGCCGGTTTTCTGTTCGGTAAAAGCGTCAATTCGGATGCGGTAATATTGAAAGCGTTTGGCCGGGAAAGAAACGCGGTTGCAGGAGAGATCGATCATCGGCGAATAATCGTAGATAACGGCGTGGTCGAGTAACGGCTGCCACTGTTGTCGATCGTTGGAACCGGAAACGGCTACCTTCTTTTCGTAGTCGTGACAGGGGGTGTCAATAATTACTTCCGAAGGCGTCGGCGCCTGGTCCCCCAGGCGGAGCGTCACCTCGTAGCAATTGGCGCCGGCCGGTTGAAATGATAACAGTTTGCTGTCGCACGACAGATTGACCGTTTGGACCGCGAGCATGGTTTCCGCCCGAACCACAAACGGAATTTCGCGGCCATTGTTGCCGGCCAGCCGGAGATCGGCATAATTGTTCCGGCATCGGTCGTAAACCAGCGGCGTCAAGGGCGCCTGTCCGATTTTACCACTCCAGCCATCGCCGGGGACAACCGCCTGCAGTTCGCATCGTTGCGGGGACCGGCGCAGTGTCGGGGCAATGTCGGCGGTGGCGGAAGCGGTTGTACCCGCCACGGGCAGGCTCATGACCGCAACCAACGGAATAAAGTGTTTATTTATCTTCATGATGTTTCTCCTTTGCCGTTGCCGGAACCGGAACTTTGAAGCGTTCCCGGAACCGAACATAAATCAACGCCCCGACCAGAACGACCAGACCCAGCGAAATAAAAGCGGAAAATTTGTAAACCGGGGTCAATTGTGCCATGTCGACCAGAAAAATTTTGATGATGGTCAGGGCAAACAACCCCAGTCCGGTAAAACGCATGACTTGCCGGTCACGAACGATACCGCGCCAGATCAGGGCAAAGGCATAGATTCCCCACAGCAGGGAAATCGCTCCGGCTTTCATCCCCGGCAGGAAATATTGCATGAAACTGCCGACTTCAAACGTGAGGTAAAAGAACAGCAGGAGCAGCGCGATGATGCCGAATACGACCGCATGGGATTGTTCCCGGCGCGACAATATCCGCATGGCCAACAGCAGAATCGCCACTGCGGGCAGGAAATCGAGCGCCCGCATCAGTACAATCCAACCGGTATAGGGGTAAAAGTAAGCACCGGACAAAGGAATAATGTGCCAAAAGTTGAAATCGACCAGACAGAATTTTGCCACCAGCCCCAGCAACAGCATCATTGCCACGATATATCCGATTTTAATGTTACCGCAGTTGATCCGCCAGAGCGCCAGCGCCAACGCCGCCACCCAGACGAAAGTCAGGGCCGGCATCAGTGCCATCGGCAACAGCGCCAGACAACAGTACCGCAGCTCAACCTGCAGATAAATAAACAGAAAAAGTCCGGCAAACGTCAGAAAAAGTCCGGCCGGCGACCATCCCATGCCTCGAACCTTATTCGTTGCCG
>JAQUZV010000327.1 GCA_028691155.1 Victivallales bacterium | reverse complement strand
TCTGAATATTGGTAAAAACATCGCGGATCGATTCGCGCAACGAAATGATTTCGCTTTTGACATTGTTGTTGCGAACCTGATAAATCCGGCTTTCGATCTCGTCGATAATGCGTTTAATATCCCGATCGACATCGTAACACTGGCGCAGGGAATCGGAACAGACGTTGATCATGCCGCGGAGGATATGATAGTCGCGGACAATCTGACACCAGTTTTCAAAATTGGCGGTAGTGGCAATACAATTGTAGAGCTCGGCGATAAACACTTCCCCGCCGATATCCTCGAGAACGCCCTTTTTATTGAGAATATGAGCCAGGGAAATCGGATCGACCTCCCCCGACTCGGTCAACAGCGTGCAGATCGCCTGGTAGATCTCGCGGTGAACATGGGAATAAAACACCTCGGCGCTGCCCAGCAGCTCGATGGCGCCATTCCCGCAACAGGCGGGATCCTTGAGCATGGCGGCGAGGATCGCCCGTTCCGTCTCCAAACTATGGGGCTGGGGACGATCCTCATCCAGTAAACCGGCCGGGCGGGCCGGCTTTTTTCCGCTGTCGACGCCGGCCATGACTAGGCACGGACAATCCAGACCTTGGCGGTCGCGGCAATGGCGGCATGCAGCCGGACCTTCACCTCGAACGCACCGAGAGTCTTGATGTGGTCTTCCAGAACAACCTGGTTGTGTTCCACCGGAATGCCCATTTCCACCAGTTTGTCGGCAATCATGCGGGCCGTAACCGAACCGAACAGCTGGTCGTCTTCGGCCGCCTGCATCGGAATGGTGATTTCCGCCTGGGCAATGGCGTCGGCCAGGTTCTGGGCCTTGATCTGTTCCTGACGGCGCAGTTCTTCAATCTTTTCCTTGTTGGCAGCCAACCGGCGCAACGTGCCGGGAGAGGCTTTGGCGGCCAGGCCGCGCGGCAACAGGAAATTCCGGGCGTATCCGGGCGCAACCGATACTTCATCGCCGGCCAGCCCGAGATTTTCAACGTCTTGGAGCAATATGAGTTTCAAAGATGCCATGATGCAATTCTCCTTCGTGAAATTCCGACTATAACGTCAGGCTGATGATTCGGGCACGCTTGATCGCGGTGCTGAGCATCTTCTGATGCCGCAGACAGGTCCCGGTAATCCGGCGCGGAAGAATACGGCCCTTTTCGGTCTGGAACTTCTTCAGCAGTTCGGCGTCCTTGAAATCGACATAGTTGACTTTGTTTTCGCAAAGCCGGCAAATCTTTGGCGTGCTGACTCTGCGACGGGTTCTTTTTCTCTTGTCCAGCATAATCACAATCCTTAATTATCGATGTTTTTGCTTAATCGCTGTAAATAAATGATCGGGTCCATCCCCGTTTAGAACGGAATGTCGTCTTCGGTATTTTCCACCTCGAACGCCCCCTCGGGCATGGGCGGCGCCTGGTCGCTGTTCGGCGTCCGGGGCCGCGGTTCCGGGTAGGACTGCGGCGGCGCACTCTGACGGGGAGCAGACTGCGGATAACGATTCTGTTGCGGATATTGCTGCGGCCGGGGCGCATTGCCGCGCGGAGCATAACCGCCGTCGGAATCGCCCTGACTCCGTTCCTGTCCGCGCGACAGAAACTGAACGCGCTCGGCCACCACGCGCAAGCGGGAACGCTTCGCGCCGGAATCCCGTTCCTGCCACTGCTCGAAATGCAGTCGGCCTTCCACCAGTACCGGTGCGCCTTTCTCCAGAATCCGGCTGCAGGACTCCGCCTGCTTGCCCCAGACCACGATATCCACGAAACAGGTTTCTTCCTGCTCCTGCCCATTGGAAAGATAGCGCCGATTAACGGCCAACCCCAACTCGCAGACGGCCGAACCGCCGGGGGTATAACGCAATTCCGGCGTTCTGGTAAGATTACCCATCAGGAAAACTTTATTCAATGATGCCATGGTTCTGCCCACCCGAAATTAGTGATAACGATCAGGTTTTACTCGGGGCGGTCGTATTGGAGCACCAAACTGCGCACCAAGCGATCGTCCAACTTGAATTTCTTGCGGATATCATCCGCTTTGTCCGCCGGCAGGGTGAAGATATAGTTCCAATAGATCCCGGCCTTGCGCTTGCCGATTTCCCGGGCAAACTGTTTGCGGCCCATGGAAATGCTTTCGATCATTTCACCGCCGAAACTCTTGATCAGTTCCGCCAATTCCTTGCTGAACGCTTCGCCCTCGTCATCGACCTTGCGGATGTCGAGAATAAAAACCGCTTCATACTTGTTGAGATTCAAGATACTGTCCTCCAGTTTTAATTAAATCATCTCGTTATTTTCCAACATTATTTCCATGCCGTTATATTCGTTCATGGCTACACCGATCCCACGATACAACGCCAGTTGCAACGCTGCGGCCGCGGTATCCAGCACCTGCGCCGCCAGCGGCTGTTCCGCCGCGGCAAATCCACTCAGGACAAAATCGACCTGATTGCGCTTTTCTTCGCTGCCGATGCCGATCCGCAACCGGGCAAACTGCGTCGTCCCGATTTCGCCGATCAGCGATTCGATCCCGCGATGCCCGCCGCTGCTGCCGCCCTGCCGAAACCGAATCCGGCCCAACGGCAAATCCGAGTCGTCATAGACCACCAGAATTTCGGCGGCGGTAAAATTCAATGTCCGCATCATGGCGGCCACCGACTTCCCGCTCAGATTCATGAATGTCATCGGCTGCAGCAGATAAAGGTTCTGCCCCCGCAGCCGCCCTTTCCAGTAAACCCCGGAAAAACCGTGAATCTGTTCAAACTCACCCGGCAGACGTTCCCGTAACCGGGCGGTAGCCATAAAACCGGCATTGTGTCGGGTCTTCTCATATTCCCGGCCCGGATTGCCGAGACCAACCACCAAACTGATGCGTCCCGTTGCCGCGCCACTCATTTACCACACTCCCAACTGTCAATGCCGTTGGTTCGACGCTACTTCGCCGTTCCGGCTT